>JAAHIC010000229.1 GCA_010671965.1 Leptolyngbya sp. SIO4C5 | reverse complement strand
GCGTCAACGATCCGCAGTCCCTCAAGGACGCCGTCTGGGCACGCGAGCAGACCCGCACCACCGGCATCGGCCACGGGCTGGCCATCCCCCACGGCAAGTGCGAGGGGTTGAGCGGCCTGGCGATGGCAAGCTTCTGTCAACTCCAACGAAACCTCATTTCAAACGCCGGGGCAGCCCGCCCTCAGTATCACCAAAACAGCGGATCGAGCAGCCGCTGAGCCAGGTGATGTGGTGCTCTATCGGCTATTAATTCAAAACACGGGTGAGGCTACGGCTGCGCCGATTACCGTTGCAGACCAGTTGCCGCTGGGATTGACCTACGTAGACAACTCCATCAGGGCCGCAGTCGAAGGCACTCCGGTAACCCCCAGTGAAGTGACGCCCAACGGCAATCAGGTTGTTTTTCAGTTTGCCACGGTGTCCTTAGCCCCCGGTCAGCGCTTAGAGGTTGTCTATGCAGCTCTGCTCACACCCGATGCGATTCGCGGTTCTGGGCAGAACGTAGCGCAGGTTTCCGCACCCGGTATTCCACCGGCTGCAGCCGTTTTTCAGCTCACCATCAGGCCCGGTATTTTGTCCGACTGCGGCACAATTATTGGCCGCGTCTTTGTCGATAAAAACTTTGATGGCGAGCAGCAGCCGGGAGAAGCGGGCGTTCCCAATGCCGTTGTTTTCATGGACGATGGTAATCGCATCATTACCGACCCGGAAGGTCTGTTTTCGATCGCCAATGTTGTTTCGGGTAATCGCGTCGGCACGCTGGATCTCAGCAGCCTGCCCGGTTATACGCTGGCCCCCAATCTCTATCGCATTGAAAATAACAGCCAATCTCGCCTAGTTCGCTTAGCCCCCGGAGGACTGGCTCGCATGAACTTTGCCGTCACTCCCACATTTGGAGAGGGAGAGTCATGATGAAGCAGCAAGCTAAAGTATCTGTCAGTGTTTCAATGGGCGCTCTGACCAGCCTTTTGGGAGCGTTAGCGCTAGTGGCTCCGGCGTCGGCTCAAACAGAGCTGCCAGATCTACCTGCAGAACCGACAGCCACTGAATCACCTGAGTTGGAAGAGATTCAGGTCGAGAACGCAGAGTCGCAGACAGATATTCCAACGCTAGAAACGATTAATCAGCAATCAGATCGGCCTGAGACGACCGCAGCGGCTTTAAGAGAACTCTCTGCGGCGGCTGAGGCAGACTTTTCTGCAAGGCCCGTTGTTGCCGATACCGAGCCGGAGACTACGCCCCTAGTTGTCCAGACTCCGGACGAGCCAGCAAACGAGGCGATTGAGCCGGTCATTTTTAACGAACCGGGAACTGAGACCCCTTTTGCCGATGTGGTGGATGAGTTTCCGTCGCCGCTGCTAGAGGCGGAAACGGAGCTGCAGATTAGGCTGAGAGCTGCCGAGCAGCCGACTGTCCCCGCCAATGGGCGATCGCTCCTACCCCTAGAAGGTCAAATCTCAGGCCCGGACGGGGAACCAATCGAGCGCGATGTGGTGGTGACGCTGACGGCGAGTGCTGGGGAATTTGTCGGCGCAGACTACAACCGCGATCGCGCTGGCTTTCAGGTCTTGGCCCGTCAGGGGCAGTTTCAGGCCCAGCTTAGATCGACTTTGGAAGCGCAGCAGGTACAGCTTCGGGCTGCCGCTGACGGCTTAGAAGCCAGAGGCTTGGATCCAGATGAGGTCAGCCAATCCTACCCGGAATTAGCCACCTACACCTACGTCCAGTTCACCACCGACCTGCGGCCCTCTTTGGTTTCGGGCGTGATCGATTTGCGGATTGGGCCAGGGGCGACTGACTTTTGGGGCAGCTTCCGCGATTTTCTCAATCCGGGGGACATTGACGACGATTTTGAGATTGATTTAGACACTTCGCTGTTTGCCATTGGTAGCTTTGGCGAGTGGCAGTTTACCGGCGCTTTCAACAGCGATCGCGCCCTGAATGAGCGCTGTGACGGCAGCAACAGCCTGTTTCGCGACGTGCAGTTTTGCGAGCAGACCTATCCGGTTTACGGCGATAGCTCCAGCAATGACTTCCTCACCCCGTCCACTGACAGCTTCTATGTCCGCTTTCAGCGGGACTCGGAAATACCGGGGGCGGAGCCTGACTATTTCATGTGGGGTGACTTTAACACCCAGGAGCTAAACCGTCCTTCTCAAACCTTTACCGGCATTACCCGCCAGCTCCACGGCTTTAAGGGCAATTATACGTTCGGCAATGGGTTCCAGCTTACGGCCCTCTATGCCAACAATATTCGCGCCTTTCAGCGAGATGCGATCGCCCCTGACGGCACCAGCGGTTTCTACTTCTTGTCGCGGCGACTTGTCTTACGCGGCAGCGAAAACGTCTTCTTAGAAGTTGAGGAGCTGAACCGTCCAGGCACCGTTTTGGAGCGGCGTCCTCTTTACCGCGGCAGCGACTACGACATTGACTACGATCGCGGGACGCTGCTGTTTCGCCAGCCCGTCTATGCCACTGAGGTCAATACGTTAGGCGACATTCTGGTGCGTCGCATTATTGTGACCTACCAGGTAGATAATCCCAACGACGGCGACGGCAATCTCTATGCTGGGCGCCTGCAGTACACCTTCAATACGGGGCTGAGCGCTGAAGATAGCTGGCTGGGCGCGACCGCAGTGATCGAAGATCAGGGAATTCGCGACTTCACGCTGTTTGGCTTTGATGCTCTCTTGCCTTTAGGTGACAGCGGCGAACTGGTGGCGGAGATTGCTCGCTCCACATTTGATGTGGGAGCTGCTGATGACAGCGCTGGAAACGCCTATCGGTTTGAAGCCGTTGGCGATATTACCAATGGCATTCGTGCCCGCGCCTACCTTTCGGCGGCAGACAGCGGCTTTACCAATACGGCAACCACCAGCTTTCGCCCAGGACAAACCCGCTGGGGTGGTGAGCTGGCAGCGCGGCTGAGTCCCGATACGGTCTTAGCGTTTCAAATTGATCAGGAAGACAATGAGGGCCGAGCGCCCCAGGTGCTCAACTCGGTGAATGATTTATTCTCGCCGGGGCGAGAGACCGTGCTAGGCGATCGCGTTGACAATCGCCTCACTACCTTTCGAGCCGGGATACAGCAGCAGTTGGGCAGCGCCGTGCTGGGGTTTGACTGGATCCACCGCGATCGCGAAGACAAAATTGCCAACACCGATGCCGTTACCGATCAGCTCGTTTCTCGCTTTACCCTGCCGATTACCAGTGACCTGCGCTTTTTAGCTCAGGGTGAGCTGAATCTGTCGGATGACGAAGATCCGCTCTACCCCGATCGCACTCGTATTGGCTTGGAATGGCAGGTACAGCCGGGGGTCACCATGACCCTGTCGCAGCAGTTTGCCTTTAGCGGCGAAGAACCGCGATCGATTACCCGCCTAGACACCAATGCTCGCTACGAGCTAGATGACAATACCTCACTCACCCAGCGCTATTCTCTCCTCGGCGGTTTTAACGGCGTGACCGGGCAAGGGGCAATCGGCCTCAATCACCGTCTAATTCTGGCTCCCGGACTGCGAGGCACCCTGGGCTTTGAGCGCATCTATGGTGACGCCTTCAATCTCACCGGATCGGGGCGGCAGTTTGCCCAGCCTTTTGCCGTTGGTCAGAACAACACGGCTCTGGGCCTACAGTCCAGTACCGCTTTTAGTGCCGGATTGGAATATACGGACAATCCTGATTTTCAGGCCAGCGCTCGGATTGAGCATCGCAGTTCTGACGACGGTGGCGACAGCAACACGGTTTTGACCGCCGCCGTGGGTGGACGGGTGACACCGGCCTTGACGACCCTGTTTCGCTACCGTCAGGCCAACTATGCTAACCAGCTCATCACTGATGAGCTAGATGATTCCGTTAGCCTCAAACTGGGACTGGCCTACCGCAACCCGGTCAGCGACGTCTTCAACGGCCTGCTGAGCTACGAGTATCGCCGCAACCCAGCCACAACCCCTAACACAATTCTGTTTGGGGCCGGGGATGATGCTAAAGATCATACCCTGGCGCTGGAGGGCATCTACGCACCTAGCTGGCGCTGGGAGTTCTACAGCAAGTATGCCCTGCGCTACAGCGCTGCCACGCTGGCAGACGATTTTGAATACTCCAACGCCATTCATCTGGGGCAAATCCGAGCCACCCATCGCTTTGCCTATCGCTGGGACATTACCGGTGAGGCGCGCTGGATCGGCCAACCCCGCGTCAGCTACAACGAAATTGGCTTTGCGGCAGAGCTAGGCTACTATCTCACCCCTGACTTACGTTTGGGTGTGGGCTACAGCTTCGGCGAGGCCAACGATAACTCATTTGTTGGCG
Organism: Leptolyngbya sp. SIO4C5; assembly: GCA_010671965.1. Classification (GTDB taxonomy): domain Bacteria; phylum Cyanobacteriota; class Cyanobacteriia; order Phormidesmidales; family Phormidesmidaceae; genus Sphaerothrix; species Sphaerothrix gracilis. The sequence continues at coordinate 2,668 of JAAHIC010000229.1, read as the reverse complement.
GCGGCGGCTACCGCTCTCAAAGCGGTCCCTATCTGGGCATTACCTTCAAGGTGAATGAATTGTTCAATGATTTTGGCTTGCAGATGGTGTCTCCCCCGCAGCAGCAAGAATCTTACGTAGACTCGGCAGCGGCTGAGGCCGATGCGGTCACGACTGAGGGAGGTGAAATCTAATGCGGTCACTCTTTTTGGCCCCGGTTGCCTTACTCGGCATCAGCGCGATCGCTCAGGCTCAAATCCCCACCGAGACGGGCTATCAGATCACGGTTAACAGCAATCTCGATGCAGTTCAGCCGGATACAGCGCTGACGCTGCGAGAAGCGATCGCCCTGACCAACGGCGCGATCGCCTATGAGTCTCTCAGTACGGCTGAACAAGCCCTCGCCCGTCCTTCACCCGCTGGGGGCACCCAGATCGGCTTTAATCTGCCCACCGGCGAGACGACAATCGCTCTGGGCGAGCTGCTGCCGCCAATTACGGCCTCGGATGTCACGCTAGACGGAACGACTCAGCCCGGTTATGACGCGTCAGCTGCTCCGCCTGCCCATGTCGCAGTACCGGTTCCCCTGGTCAGTCTGACGCCGGCGGCGGGCGCTGAAGTCTTTCGGGGACTCACCGTTAGCGGCGATCGCGTGACGATTCGTGGCCTCAGTATTTATGGCTTTGCAGCGGCGACGCGGGCGACAGAAACAACGCCCCCGGCCGATATTTTCATCAGCAACGCGCCCCCCCCGGCCGATGCTGGCCCCCTCTCTCCTCCCGTTAGCTTTTTTGACTATGCCCCGGCTGAGCTAGCGCCGACAGATGTGGTCATCGAGCAGAACTGGCTGGGTTTGCCGCCCGGCGGTGAAATGCCGGCTCAGACTTCGGCGTTTGGCGTCTCGGTTTTTAACGCCGTGAATCCAATCATTCGTCAAAACCGAATTGAGTACCACGAGGGCAGCGGCATCATCACCAGCGTGCGAGCCACAGGCTTGCAGGTGACGCAGAATACTATTCTCAGCAACGGTTTAGCCGGCATGCCCGATGCTATTCGCCTAGAAGGTGAAGTGGCTGAAACCACGATTGTTGACAACCTGCTCTGCGGCAATGACGGCAGCGGCATTTTTATGTTCAAGCCGTCTGGGGCGACGGAGATTCGCGACAATATTATTCAGTTCAACGGGCGGCGGTTTGAACGGGCAGCGGTTTATCTGATGGGAAATTCTCATCAGGTCATTGATAATTTCATTGGCTATCAGCCCGGGCCGGGCGTGACCGTCACCTCTTTTCCCCTAAGCGATCGCAATATCATTCGCAGTAACCGCTTTGCGGCCTTGGACGGTTTAAGCGTCGATCTCAACTACGCCCACAATGTCCAAGTGCAGGACTTTCAGCAGGGAGATGGCCCCAACCCGCCCCGCAATTCTCCCTACCGCCGCGAAGATACGGGCAATGCCGCTATCAACGCGCCTCGGTTCAGCTCCTATCAGTTTCCGCTGCGGGACAGTCAGGTCAGCCTCAGCGGTACGGCAGATCCAGGCTCGGAGGTGGATTTATATCAGGTCACAGAAGCCGGAGATATCTACAGCCCCCTCGCTAAGATACTGACCACTGTGCCCGTCAGCGAGCAGGGGACTTTTGACGCTGTCGTTGAGCTGCCAGCGGGGGCCAAGGTCAGCGCGATCGCCACTGACCCTAGCTATGGCACTTCTGAACCTGCCGCGATCGCTACGGTGACGGCCTCTGACGGCAGCATTCCTACCCTGCCCTCGGAGCCGGTGCGTCCGCCTAGTTGTTTACCCGAATTAGCCCAGCAGCCCCCTATTGTCGAACCGCCAGAACCTTTGCGGCTGCGGGTGCCACGCAATATCCACTTTGCCCTCGACCGCTCCAATATCAGTTCGGAAAGTGCCGATGTGCTCGATCGAATTGCGGCTGTGCTGCTGGAATATCCGTTTTTAACAGTTGAAGTTCAGGGGCATACCGATCCACGGGCCAGCGTAGCCTATAACCAGGCACTGAGCGATCGCCGGGCCAAGTCTGCCCGTGACTATCTGCTGCGCCAGGGCATCGCGGCTGAGCGGATGCGTATTGTGCCGTTAGGGGAAAGCCAGCGGGCCACGACAGGTAGCACCCGTTTGGACTATGCCCGCGATCGCCGGGTCGAGTTCATCTTTGAAGATACCCGTGGTCTTGACATTATCTTTGAATCCCAAGAGAGCGATCTACAAATTGAACAGTGATTTGGATCGCTATTCACCGCCTAGTTAGTTGATTTGTCTCAAAGATTTCAGACGCTACACGCTAAGTTCTTAGACTTTCAAACTCATGGTCATGCCTAATATTGATTGCTTAGATGATTTTCTTAAAATGCTACTGTCTCAACGCCGTCGATATTTGAGTGGACTAACTTTCCTGTCAATCATCACTGCTTATAGCCCTTCAGCAATCGCGCAATCTCAATTCATCTGTAGTCAAGATTTCTTCTTAAGTCAGTCTCAAGATCCAACAACTACCAATATTTCTCTTAACTCAATTAATACTTTATCGGCTCCTTTCAGATGGCTGCGCCAGCAAGCTGAAGCGTGCTGCGGATCTGCCAGATATCGGCGCTGGTGAATGAGGCGAGCTGGGCACCAATCAGAAATGAGGGAGTTTTACGAGCGGGGCAGTCGTCTATATGGGCC
>JAAHIC010000228.1 GCA_010671965.1 Leptolyngbya sp. SIO4C5 | reverse complement strand
CGTCGCGAGAGCGCTGCCTAGCTTGCTTGCCTCGTTCGTCCTGATCGCGGCTCTCGCCGCGGAAGCACGATCGCAGCCTGCCGTCGAGATCCAATCCACGGAGTCGTCGTTGGTGGGAGAGCCCATGTCTGTTGCAGACGCTCATGGGTGTGCCAGTTCAACCGGCGATCGCGGTCTTCTACCCGCACATTCTTGAGCAGTTGCGGATAGGGCTGGAAGCTCTGATCCACCAGCTCAGACAGGGTGCCGCCAGAGCGGTTGACCAAATTTGCCAGGTGCAGCGCCGTCAGGATGCCGTCTCCGGTCATGCTGTAGTGATGGCAGAGAATATGGCCCGACTGTTCGCCACCCAGCTTCGCGCCCCGCTGCAGCATTTCGGCGTGAACGTGCTGATCGCCTACTTTGGTGCGAATGAGTTGCCCACCGAGCTGCTGCCAGGCCCGCTCAAACCCCAAATTCGCCATCACGGTGGAGACAATCGTATTTTCTGGCAGCTGCTGGGTTTGATGCAGGGTTTGGCCCCAAAAGTAGAGGATGTAGTCACCATCGACGACCCGGCCTTGGGCATCCACGGCAATTACCCGGTCGGCATCCCCGTCAAAGGCAAAGCCCAGATCGGCCTGATGGTTTTGCACTGCCGCCTTGAGCGGATCTAAATGGGTGGAGCCGCAGCCGACATTGATGCGATCGCCGTCGGGCGTCCCGTGTAAGCTAATAATCTCAGCCCCTGTGCGACAAAAAACCGGCTCAGCTACGCGGGTTGCTGCCCCCCAGGCCATATCTAAAACAATCCGCATGCCGCTGAGATTGAGGGCTGCTGGTAGGGGTGACTGTAAAAAGGCCGCGTACTGCTCCACCAGTTCTGGGCGGAAGTGATGCTGGCCCCATTGGTTATTCTGCACCTCAGCGAAGGGGCTGCACTGTCCCTGACGCAGTGCCTGCTCAATTTGAGCCTGAATTGCACCTGAGAGCTTAGTACCATCGGGGGCAAAGAACTTGATACCATTGTCGGCAGGGGGGTTATGGCTGGCTGAAATCATAATGCCGCCAATTGCCTGACAGGTGCAGGTCAAGTAGGCCACCGCTGCCGTCGGGCAGAGCCCCAAATTCCAAACCTCCAGTCCGGCTGCAGTCAGGCCCGCAGACAGCGCCATTGCTAGCATATCGCTGGAATTGCGAGAATCCTGGCCCACAATGATCGGACCAGACAGCAGGGTCTGCCCCTGCAGCACCTGTCCGGCCCAGAAGCCGATCTGCAGCGCCAGCGGAGCCGTCAGCAAATCGCCAGCGCGTCCTCGAATACCGTCAGTCCCAAAAAGAGAGGCTTGGGGTAGCTCTAATAGCGGCCAGCCCAGTCCCTGAGGCGACCTAGGGGCAGCACTGTCTCGTCCCAACACAGGAACTGCTGCCCGCAGAGGGGAAGTTACCATAAAACTTTTTCACTCCTACACCACACTCACTCACAGTGGAGAATAGCATCTCCTTTTTACAATTTGTTTACAATCTTGTGCCAGTTAAGTCTAGTGTCTAATGACTCATTTTTCCGATCGCACCCCGTTTGAGGCCCTACCGCCTGCTTTTCAACAAGGGGTGGAGCAGTTTAATAGCGGTCAGTTTTATGCCTGCCATGACACCCTAGAAGCCCTGTGGATGGAAGCAGATACCTACGTCAAACCCTTTTACCAAGGGATTTTGCAGATAGCTGTTGCCTTCTATCATTTGGGCAATAGCAACTGGCAAGGGGCCGCTATCTTGCTGGGAGAAGGGACTAACCGCCTGTACCCGTTTGAACCCAGCCATGGCGGCGTTGATGTGGAAAATCTAATCGACCAGAGCCAAAGCTGGCTATCTACTTTGCAAAAAGTTGGAATTGGAGGGGTTGACAGTTTAGCGACAGCCGTGAATCAGAACGACCAGGCAACAATGACGGCGATCGCAGGGTGCGAGCTGAAGCTGCCGCAAATCCGGGCGGTATCTTAGAAAGCTTTCAAAGGAAATTTTAGAAATCCAGAAAATTCCATGTCAAAAGAGAAAAAACTCTGGCTGATTAAAGGCATTAGCGGCCTGCTCTGTGTGGGTTTTGGCCTTAGTCTGTTTGGCGAAGCCCTGGCCCAGAAAATTGCTGGCGGCGGCTGGTTTTGGCTGGGCACCGCTAGCCTAGGGGTGTTTAACTTCGGTCTCTGCCTCATGTTTGACAGCCACAATCACCAGCTACGACTCTCCCAGCAGCAGTCAGACCGCCAAAGCTCCTAGGCCCAATTTTCTCATGTTTTTTTCGATCAGAATTACTCCGGTGTCCTTCTGGCTCAGCCTGCTGGTTGTGGTTTTGCCAGCAGTAAGCTGCCAGAACGTCGCCCTAGACAGCTCGGATGAGTTAACTGCTAGCTCTGAAGTACAGCCGCTAGCAGACTTTGACAATACGCAAACGGCGATCGCGGCCTATCAGACCCAGATTGAAGCTAATCCCGATAATGCTGAGGCTTACTGGCAGCTGGGCCAGGCTTATGCCAAATCACAGCAGCCCGCCAAAGCCGCTGATACCTTTCGCCAAGTCGTTCGCCTAGAGCCAGACAACGTGGATGCCTTTTTTCAGCTAGGGCTAGCCTACAAGCGCCAGCGCAATTTCAATGACGCGGTGACGGCCTTCAACCGGGTGCTCCAGCTCGATGCTGACTATCCAGAAGCGCGATCGCAGCTAAATGAGTCTCTTTACAGGCTGCGGCAGCGAGATGCCTCTGGCGGTAACTGAGACGCAACCTGGAAAAAAGTCTGCTTTTAGAGACAGGGCAAGACCCGTCGCCGCGTTTTATCATGCCCAGAGAAATTACGGATTTTAAGCGGTGCCACAGGACACGTTGACGGAGCAGCTCGGCCTATTTAGTCCAGAAACGGTTCCGGCCTGGGGCTGGTCAGGAACGGTCTCAGACTTTTTGCAACTGGAAATTACCGCTTGGCTCCAGGCTTTGGGGCGCAGCTATCAGACCCTTTATCAGCAGCAGGCCACTCAGACTCAGCAGCAGGCTTGGGCCGACAGCGGCGAAATCATGCAGGCCCAGCTCAGCCAGGTTGTGGCTCAGCGTCCTGCCGCTGCCGGGTGGACGCTGGTATTTGAGTACGAACTGCCCCGCGAGGGCGGTCGCCGCCCTGACTTGGTAATTTTGGCGGCGGGTCAGATTTTGGTGGTTGAATTCAAGCAAAAAACGGCGGCGATCGCTGCCGATCTAGACCAGGTAGCCGCCTACGTCCGAGATCTAGCTGAATATCACAGTCACTCTCGCCAGCATCCGCTAACGCCAATCCTGGTCCCGACTCGTCAAACGGAGACTCTTAGTCGGCAGGTAGAAAGCGTTCAGGTACTCTCTCCCAGCGCGATCGCTGAGTATTTAGTAGGCTTAGAAACGCGATCGCCCGCCGTTGATCCCCAAGCCTGGCTTACTGCTGAGTACCAGCCCTTGCCTAGCGTCGTGCAGGCCGCCCAGCAGATTTTTCAGCACGAGCCTTTGCCTAATATTCGCCGTGCCCGCAGCGCCCGTATTCCCGAACTGCTGGATTATCTCAACCAGTTAGTCCAACAGGCTCAGGCCCAACAGGAACGACATTTAGTGCTCATTACAGGGGTGCCCGGCGCCGGAAAAACCCTGGTGGGTCTGCAGTTTGTCTATCAAAATCCGCTCCAGTCCGATCAGGATAAGACGGCAGTGCTGCTCTCCGGCAATGCGCCGCTAATTCAGGTGCTGCAGTATGCCCTTAAGAGCCGTGTCTTCGTCCAAGGCATTCGCAATTTTTATCTCCAGCATCAGGTCCGCCGCCAAACCGCGCCGCCAGAGCACATCATCGTGTTTGATGAAGCCCAGCGAGCCTGGGATGCCGAGCGTATGAGCGAAAAATATGGCATTGAAGCAGCGGCAGCGAGCGCAGTTCTGACTATTGCTGAGCGCATCCCGGACTGGTGTGTCGTCCTGGGGCTGATTGGCGAAGGTCAGGAAATTCACGTGGGCGAGGAAGAAGGCACTGAACAGTGGAATGTAGCTTTGGAGCAGGCTCAGCAGGACTGGCAGGTGCACTGTTCCTCGCAGCAGGCTGACTATTTTGAGGCGCTGTCATCTAACCAGCTCTACACCGATGATTTATTCAACTTATCAACTTCGCTGCGATCGCACCTAGCCAAGGACGTCCAAACCTGGGCTGCCCATCTCCTCAGCGGCAATCTCACAGCGGCGGCGGCCCTAATGCCCGCGATCGCGGCTGCAGGGTTTGACGCCTACCTCACCCGCGACTTAGAAGTGGCGAAACAATATTGCCGCGATCGCTACCAGGATCAGCCCCAGAAGCGCTACGGTCTCATGGCCTCCTCCCGCGCCCGCAACCTACCTGACTACGGTATCCGCAATGACTATCTCTCCACCCAGCGGCTCAAGGTCGGCCCCTGGTACATCGACCCGCCCGACTCGCCCCTTTCCTGCTGCGCCTTAGAGCGCGTCGTCACCGAGTTTAGCTGCCAAGGCTTGGAGCTAGACTTTCCCATCATTGGCTGGGGCGATGATCTCCTCTGGAACGGCCAAGCCTGGATTACCCGCACCCGCCAGCGCAACGTCAAAGACCCGCTGCGCCTGCGCCGCAACAGCTACCGCGTCTTACTCACCCGCGGTCGAGACGGACTTGTCATTTTTGTCCCCCCAGATCCTAAAATGGAGTCTACATACCAGGCACTCAAGGAATCAGGGGTGCGATCGCTTTAGAGCAGCTTGTCTATACTCGTAAAATAGCTAATTCAATGAATGGGGATGTTGATCTATTGCATCTCTGATCTTGACCTGACAAGATCCTAAATGCTTAGATACTGCTCAGCTAGTTTTGCAGTAAAAGTCCCGTGGAGGGGCTAAATCTCACAAAAAGCAACACTACGATATTATGTCTGCCAATAAAAAGTTAACAGAATTCTAGCTACTGTTGACCTGAGTGAGGATAAAGCACGTGACAGCGGTATTGCGGCCCTTAAAGGCATCCCTCAAGTTCTGCATCAGAGCTATCAAGCGACCAATCCTCCGCCTTAAACCTTTAATTCCACTGAGTGAACCCCAGTGGGCAAAGCTGAACTTACTTAGAACCTTGGTGCAGCGAGATATGGAAGCTCGCTACAAAGGTTCCATCTTGGGCAACTTATGGCCGCTGCTTAATCAATTATCTCAGCTATTAATTTATACTTACGTATTTGCCATCGTGCTGCGGGTAAAGCTGAGTCTCAGAGGAATGCCTGAGGATAATTCTTTCATTTTTGGCCTGTGGCTGTTTGCGGGATTACTACCGTGGATTGCATTCAGTAGTGGCCTAGTTCAGGCCTCAGGCTCGGTAATTGCTCAGTCAAATTTAGTTAAAAAAGTAGTCTTTCCTCTATCGCTGCTGCCTCTCGTTCCTATCTGCGCAAGTTTTTTAGAAAGTACCTTTGGCCTGATGGTACTAATTGCTTTCGTAGCCTTTGTAGATCATTCTGTGCATCCGACTTTACTACTATTACCCCTAGTCTGGTTGCCACAGCTGTTGCTAACGGCAGGACTAGGCTTTTTGACAGCAGGCATTACGGTGTTCATCCGAGATATTCCACAAACGTTAGGGGTACTTCTCAACATCTGGTTTTATGCAACTCCACTGATCTATCCAGCAGACATGATTCCTCAGCCGTTTCAAACTTGGGTGTTCTGGTTAAATCCTTTGGCAGCAATTGGCGAAATGTATCGAGACATCGTTTTGATAGGGGAGATAACTCACTGGGGCGAATGGGGCAGCGCCACCGTAATTTCTGGATTTATTTTTTGGGGAGGTTTTTGGTGCTACCGCAAACTGCGCCCTGCCTTTGCTGATGTACTGTAGTTTCTGTCTTCTGGATTTACATGTCCGACGATATTGCTATTTCACTCAAAAATGTCTCTAAGGTATTTAAGCGATACCACCATCCTAGCGATCGCTTAAAGGAAATTTTTTTGCCAGGAAAAATAAAATCAAAAGAGTTTTGGGCTTTAGACAATATTAATTTAGAAATTCCTAAAGGAGAAACAGTTGGAATTATTGGTTGCAATGGATCGGGAAAGAGCACTTTATTGCAGATAATAGCGGGAACCTTGCAGCCAACTAGTGGTGAGGTTCAAGTAAGTGGACGAGTGTCGGCCCTGCTAGAGTTAGGGAGCGGATTCAATCCTGAGTTTACAGGGCGACAGAACGTCTTTTTTAATGGTCAAATTTTGGGATTAAATCAAGAAGAAATTGAGGCTCGGTTTAGTGAAATTGAATCGTTTGCGGATATTGGAGAGTTTATTGATCAACCAGTTAAAACATATTCAAGTGGAATGTTTGTGAGGTTAGCATTTTCAGTAGCTGTAAATGTAAACCCAGAAATTCTCATTATTGATGAGGCTTTAGCTGTAGGTGACGAAGGGTTTCAGAGAAAATGCTTTTCCCGACTAGAATTATTTAAACAGCAGAAAGTTACCATACTATTTGTCTCACATGCGACTAATATAGTTCTTGAAATTTGTGATTCTGCTTGCATCTTAGACAAATCCCAAATACTTATGCGAGCACCCTCTAAGATAGCAGTTGAAAACTATAGAAAGTTAATTCTTGCACCTCGAAATCTACGATCGTTAGTTCGGCATGAAATACTAGATTTTCATAAAAGTGCTAGTTTAAGCTATTCTGACCAAGCATCTAAAGAGAATAGTTTAAGACATTCTTCTGTATATAAGCCCAATGATAAGGTCATCAAACCTAAAAGCTCTATAGAGTACAAACCCAATGGGGCAAGAATAAAAGGAGTTGCTATTAGAGATAATGAGAATAAAGCAGTTACTCTTTTAAAAAGTAAAGAAGAATATACTCTTGAGTACGAGATATTGATTTAATCAGAGTGCCAAAAAAGACTTTCTTAGCTTTCTTATAAAATTCTACCTCGTACTCAAGAGTATATTCTTCTTTACTTTTTAAAAGAG
>JAAHIC010000227.1 GCA_010671965.1 Leptolyngbya sp. SIO4C5 | reverse complement strand
TAGTTTTGAACCTTGAGTTTCTAAGCTAATTTCAAGCGTAGAGATGCCCTTCTCTGCATCTCTACGCTTGAAATTAGCTTAGAAACTCAAGGTTCAAAACTATTACCCTTTAGAGAGGTCAGTTCATGAAACGGTTTTTGATTGGTTTAAGTGCTTGTGCTGCAGTATTAGCCGCTCCCATCGCAATGGAGCTACCAGTGTGGGCGCAGGTACAGCGGCTCGGCGGCACGATCGCTCAAAATTTACAGGCAGAAGAAAACCCCATCGTCATGCAGCTAGCCGTCGAGAAAAAAGTGGTTGAGCTAGATGCTCAAGGAGAGCCAGTTACTCAGTGGCAGGTTCTCAGCGGCGAGCAGATGCAGGTACAGCCCGGGGATGTTTTACGCTACTGGCTCGATATTCAAAATATCAGCGATCGCCCTGTAGAAGACTTGGTGATTGCGCAGCCCATTCCGGCCAATACAGTGTTCGTGCTGAATTCGGTAGTAGCAGACGAGGCCGTTGCTGTCACATACAGCATTGATGGCGGCTCTCAGTTCGTGGCCGAACCGATGATTGAAGTTACGCTCGCAGACGGTTCCGTCGAGATGCAGCCAGCCCCGGCTGACGCCTATACCCATATCAGCTGGGATTTTGGTGACGCTGAGCCGGAAACAGAGCTAACAGCTAACTATCAGGTTGAAGTCCGCTAGAGATAGCGCCTTCCAGCTTCTACACCATGAATTAGCGGTCAGTCAGAGGAAATTTCCTTGCCTGACCGCCAGCAGTATTGGCGTCCTCAAGTCATTAGCAACACATTTATTTTCATCGAATCTTAACCTCTACATTTCTTACTTTTAAGCTTGTTCATCGATCATGTCTGCTAAGTATGTGGAACTGACCGATGACAATCAGCCAAACGCAGCCTCGTCCGGACTTTGTTGAAGTGCTTGAGCAGCTGTATCGGGAGCGATCGCTCACTTCGTATGGCGCTGGTCAGTCAATTCCACTGCGTTCCCACGAAGTTCTAGTAGTTTGTCGAGGCGTGATTCAGCTTTTTACCCTGCAGCCTGACGGCAGTGAGACTTTGCTGGGATTAGCAGGTCCCTCATCTCCCATTGGCTTGCCTTTGACCACAGTTGATCCCTACTGGGCTACAGCGCTGACCGACATCGACGTTCTGCCGCTTTCAATGACCGAGATTGAATCCTCGCCGGTGCTGATGGCCGGTTTGTTTCGGCAGATGACCCGCCGCCTGCAGCAGTCAGAAGCCTGGCTAGCGCTCTCCGGTAAGCGCTTAGTGGGCGATCGCCTACGCCACTTGCTGATGATGATTGCGGACGAATTTGGTCAAATCGATGAGTTGGGGATTCGCATCAATATTCGCCTCACCCACCACCAGCTAGCCACGGCCATTGGCACTACTCGCGTCACCGTGACCCGCCTGCTGAAAGATTTTAAGGCTGAGGGCTGGCTGACTACGCGCCAGCGCTTTTTGATTTTGTCCCCTCCCATTTCAGGGTTCAATACCCTCTCACGACTCGTTGGCTAGGTAACAAAACCCAGAGCGATCGCCACAAAAATTAAAACGACGGTGAAGACTGGTTAATACTCACCGCAATTGTCTGCTACTGAGCTAGGGTAGTCGGAATTGATACTGGCACGATCTGTTGCGCAGACCGTGAATGGAGTAAACCGATACGCTTTAGACAAAAATTGCGCCCTATACTGCCTGTAATTCCTGCAATTAAGATTTACGCAGCAAGCTATTTTTAGATAGCTGTCGATTCTCAGTTCTACCGATTGCTGCTATCTTTAGCCTGTTTACACTCGCTAGATGGCTTCGAGGCGGCTAGCCTGACGACTCGGCCCTCATCTAACATTTTTCCATCGCCCTATGTGTCGCCCATCAGGTGAAGCAGATTACTGTTTCAGACGGTGGGCATTGTCCTCGCAGCAGTCTGCGATCGCGCCGCTCAAGCTTGTCCAGCCAGGAGAAGATGCAACCGTGCTCACCTCTGTCAATAAATACGAAAAGTTTTCGTCTCACATCAAGCCCCTACTGACAATTATTTACGGTTCAGAGGTGACTGAGGCAATCGCCCCTCGCCTGTTTTCACTGCTTGAAGAACACTTTGGCGATTCTATCGACGAGGACTTTCGCAAGTGGAGCCAGGATAATGTTTTGCTCATTGCCTATGGCGACAACATCTACAGCCAGAAAGATGAAAAACCCTTGGTCACCCTCGATCGCTTCTTAGAAAAATACCTCAAAGACACGATCACCGGCGTCCATATCCTGCCGTTTTTTCCCTACAGCTCCGACGACGGCTTTGCGGTGATCGACTATCTGCAGGTCAACCCTGAGCTAGGGGAATGGCAAGATATTAAGCGCATTTCTAGCCAGTTCAATCTCATGGTTGATTTTGTGGTCAACCATGTTTCTAGCGAGTGCAAGTGGTTCAAGCAGTTTAAGCAAGGTAAAAAACCGGGCTGCGACTATTTTGTGGAAGTCGATCCCAGCGAAGATCTTTCAGCGGTTGTGCGGCCTCGCAGCACGCCGGTGCTGGTCAAGGTCGATACGGTCAACGGGGAAAAACACGTTTGGGCCACCTTCAGCGAAGACCAAATTGACGTTAACTTCGCCAATCCCGACGTTCTAATCGAATATCTGGCTATTCTGCTGTTCTATATTCAGGCAGGCGCTCGCTATGTGCGCCTAGATGCGGTTGGCTTTCTCTGGAAAGAGATTGGCACCCCCTGTATCCATCTGCGCCAGACCCACGCCATTATTCGCCTGATGCGGGAAGTGCTGCAGATGATTGATCCGGGCATTGCCATCATCACTGAAACCAATGTGCCCAACCGGGAAAATCTGAGCTACTTCGGCAACCGCAACGAAGCCCACATGATCTACAACTTCAGCTTGCCGCCGCTGCTGCTGAACGCGCTGCTGCAGGGCAAGTCTGAGCACCTGAAGACCTGGATGATGAGTATGCCCCCAGCGCCTCTGGGCTGCGCCTACTTCAATTTCACTGCGTCCCATGACGGTATTGGCCTGCGTCCAGCGGAGGGACTTTTGGCCGAAGACGAATACCATGCGCTGCTGGAAACGATGCAGAAGTTTGGCGGCAAAATCAGTATGCGCAAGCAGCCCGATGGCTCTGAAAGCCCTTATGAGGTGAATATTTCACTTTTTGACGCGCTTAAGGGCACAGTCGCAGGCGAGGACGAATGGCAGATCGAGCGTTTTATCTGTTCTCAAACGCTGATGATGTCTTTGGAAGGGATTCCGGCCTTCTATATCCACAGCCTGCTAGCAACCCCCAACGACCACGACCACGTCCAGCGCACCGGGCGCAATCGCTCCATCAACCGTCGCCGCTGGGAATATGAGGAATTGGAGGCCCAACTCCAAAATCCCGACTCGACCCATGCCATCGTGCTCAAAGAGCTGTGCCGTCTGATTAAGATTCGGCGCCAGCAGGGCGCTTTCCATCCCAACGCCACCCAGTACACCCTGCACCCCCTCAATCCGGCCCTGTTTGCCTTCTGGCGACAAAGTGTCACCCGCGATCAGAGCATTTTTTCAATTCACAACCTCAGCAAAGAACCTCAGGAGCTACAGCTAGGGCACCTGAACTTAGTCAGTACCGATACCTGGTGCGATCTGATCAGCGGCGATCGCTTTGAGGATTTTGAAGCCGTCCACGTTCTGCAGCCCTATCAGTCACTGTGGATTACCAACAAGGTAGACACCCAAGAAGAGGTAGATGGCTGGTCGGTCTATTTGTCTTGACCCTGACTCAGCGGCGTTGGCAAGCCGTCAATACTCTGGCTGCCCTTGGCAAGCTGATACTCTTGCAGGCCGCGATCGCCTTTTTTCCTAGCCCAGTTTACTAGGGTGTCTCGCTGCCCTTCATAGGCATAGAGCGGTACGCCAAAGCCGCAGGAGGTTTGGACGCGGTGAATGTCGGCCAGGATGAGCTGGCGGCTTCCTGGCAGGTGGGGAAACTGGGGGGCGATCGCCTGCCAGTCGGCATCGCTGGGTAAAACCACCCGGCCCTGACCGTAGAGCCGCAAAATTTGTGGCGGGCCAGCAAAGGCACAGAACATGAGCGTGATGCGGCCATTTTCCTGAAGATGGGCCGAAGTTTCATTGCCGCTGCCCGTGAGATCCAAATAGCCTACCTGCAAGGGCGATAACACCCGAAAAGTTTCCAAGCCTTTAGGGGAGAGATTGACGTGTCCCTCGGTAGCCAGTGGGGCAGTGCCGACAAAGAAAAGATGCTGGCTGGCAATGAACTGCTGTAGTTCTGGGGTGATAGTGGGGAAGAGTTTAGCCATTGGGGAGGAGGGTGAGTGATGAGTAGGGGGTGATGGGTAGAGAATCACCATTAGTGAATAACATAGTCGAAGGCGCTAAGATGGGGAAGTTTCGGCAGCAGTTGAGTCAAGCAGTAGTCATTATGAACGAAGTTCAAGCAATCACCGGACGAGCCATTCCCCTCCCAGGCGACGACATCGACACCGATCGCATCATTCCGGCTCGGTTTCTGCGCTGCGTTACGTTTGATGGTCTAGGGGAGCAGGTTTTTGCTGACGATCGGGCTCAGACCAACGGTGAGCATCCCTTCGATCAGCCCCAGTATCAGGGAGCCGAGATTTTGCTGGTCAACCGCAACTTTGGCTGCGGCTCCTCGCGGGAACACGCCCCCCAGGCGATCGCTCGCTGGGGCATCAAGACGCTGATTGGCGAAAGCTTTGCCGAAATCTTCTTTGGTAACTGTGTGGCGATGGGCATTCCCTGCGTCACCGCCGATACTGAAACGCTCAAGCAGCTTCAAACTAGGGTTCAGGCCAATCCTCAACAATGCCTAACCTTGGATCTTCAGGAAATGCAGGTCCGCTGCGGCGACTTCACAGCGCCAGTGACGATGAATGAGGGGGCGCGTCAGATGTTTCTCAGCGGTACCTGGGATGCCTGTAGTCAGCTAGTGGCGAATGCCACCGCGATTAAGGCTGCCGCCACCAAGCTGCCCTACATGAACTGGCAGCAGGCCGGATAAATTTTACGGTAAGCGATAGCTGGCGACGCGGATAATCAGCTCTCCTGCTTGGGGATTGTGGTTAAACACAAAGCTGCCCCGCTTGCGCTCATTGCCAGAGAGAAAGTCAATTTGCTGCTCTCCGGTTTCATCGTCGATGCCGTCAATGTGCAGCTCAGCCGTTACCTGGACTGTCCGCGCAATCCGTCCGCCAGTATTGACTATTTCAAAGGGTACATAGTAGTGACTATCGGTTACCCGCGCCGTCTCGGTGATCTCAACCTGAAAAGCCGGGGGACGATTCTGATTCACCCGCCAGTCATAAACCACTAGACCGACCAAAATTGCCAAAATCAGCGTTGTAACGCCCAGGGTAATCCATTCTGCTAGGGTGCGAGGCGGATCGGCCAGAGCAATAGTATTTTCATGTTCGGAGACGGGCGCTGGCGCTTTTGTAGAATCGGGCGAGTTGGGCATACGCTCAAAACGAAGGCTTAAATCAGAATTCGCCCTGCCGCTCCGCCAATGGCTGCTGGCAGCGCTAGAACAATCGTATCGCCTAGCCATTCCTGCCAGGGATCTTGCAGCGTCAACTGCTGGAAGAAAATCAGCATGATGACGGCGGCGAGAAGGGCGACCAGGTAAGCCACCAGGGTTTCTGTGATCGGGCTAATCAACAGTCCTCGCTGCCGCCGCTCGCTGCGATCGCTAAAGCCTGAAGCAAACACAATGCCGTAGGAACAGACCAGGGAAGCGGCCATGATGAGCAGCAGCCACAGCGGCGGAATGTCGGCGGCTAGGATGGGGATTTCTTCAGTCGGGGCGATGCTGAAGGCAATCAGCAGCGCTCCAATCAGGGTAGCATCTAGGTCAACGAGGGTGTCCCGTAGGCTTGCCAGAGAGGGATCGGCTAGCAAGCGCGGACGATTGACTTTACGACGAGTTCGATTGTTGAGGCGATCGCGGTTAAGCGTCGAGCGAGCCAAAGCCACGCCGATAGAAAAAGGTACCCCTTCAAAAATTAGCTTGCCCAACGCTTCTGAAAGCGGCGTTTCTAGCGTGATGCGGCGGAGAAGCACCAGGGCGATCGCGGCGCAGACCAGTCCAATTCCCAGGGCTTCAATACTTTCTAAAATTGCTTCTAGCGGATGCAGGGTCAGCGTCCGCCGGAAGCCCTCAATCTCGGTTAGCAGCAGCACGATGATAAAGGTAGTGCCGAGAACGCCCAACAGCAGGGGCGACTGGGCCGCTGAGCCAATTGACCAAACCTCAACCGTATACAGCAGCGGAATACCAAACAAAAAGCTGCCGGAAGCTCCTCGCAGTACCGCTTGGAGTTCTTCACGCCAAATATTAATCTGACTGTTTGAGTTGCCTACTTTTGAAGTGTCGCTATCAGCTTTCACACTGCCTATTGGTTTAAGGACATGAGTGGTTTGCCGCTCCAATCTTGACATGCTGGCTCACTCAACGTCGATCCGCTACAACTTTGGGCTTGAAAGAACTTACAGCAAAGAAAGCTGCTGCCCCTGCTGACTCCAGAAGACCTGCTCCACATCGCGGCGGCGATAGAGGGGCTTTTGGCTACGAGACATGCGGTTTTCGGCACCGGCTTGTTCTAGTAGGCTTTGGGTTTCTGGTCTGGGGCGCTGCAGCAGCTTGGCCGCATCCTTAAGTCGCATCCACTGCTGGCCAAACTGCCGGAGGATAAGCGCCTCTGGCTCCTGCTGAATTTGTCGTAGCAGATAGGCTGCTAAATACCAGCAGGCCAGCGTGTCTGCTGCCGCTCGGTGCGACTCATCCACCTGAAAGCCAAAATGTTCCACCAGCCTTGGCAGGCTGCGCGAAGGCAAATCCGCCAGCATGAGCCGCGAGAGCAAGACCGTGCAGAGCCTTTGATCAGGCGATCGCTCAAACGTCTGGCCTAGCCGCTCGTACTCGGTCTGTAAGAAGCGATAGA
>JAAHIC010000226.1 GCA_010671965.1 Leptolyngbya sp. SIO4C5 | reverse complement strand
TCCGCCTGATGAGCGCAAAAACTGCCAGTCTCAAGCGGCCAGTCTCAGGATACCGCCACGGAATTAGCGCCCCGCAGCAAATCGGTGATGTCTTCCCGATAAGCCTGAAAGCGCGGCTGACGGCGGATCTAATTATTTGGGCGGATGGGTAAAGCCTTCCGGGAATGGCGACGCTAAGGCAGCAGCATAACCCATACGGGTGTTGGTTTATTGCCTTAGGCAAGGCTACGCCAACGGTCTTCCTTCAACCGCAACCGACCTCTACTCATGTTTGACGGCGCTTATCTGCTCAAGCAAGTTCGCGATCGCCGCAGTCAAAGAGTCAGCTCTGCTAATCCGCCCCGGCATGTAAACCTGCATGCGGCTCATCTACTCGGCAGCAGCTTGCTGGAATGATGAAGTCTAGGCTGAACCTTTAAGCTTTGATAAAAATTGAGATTTTGTGCGCAATCTGTGCATCGGAGCCTGAATCTACGGGTAGTGGATCCTATTTTCTTGGTTTCAGGAGCTTGTGCCGTGATTGCTGTCTTCGACTGTAGCCTGTATCCGACTTTGCAAGATCAAGGGGCGCATTTTTGCGAGCAAGTCTCCTATTTTGTGAGGCGGCTGCAGGCGCTGACAGAAGATGAAAAAGAAAGGCTGGCTTTGTTCAAGGTGCTGGAGTTGAGCAATGCGCTGACTCAGCTACGGGAACGCGGACAGGCCAGCGATCGCTTGGGGCCAGCCAAAGCGGCGGCGTCTTTTCGGCTGGTGCGGGCCGTAATTCGCCAGCGGCAAATAGCCTTACCGGGCAGGCCCGTTGTCTCACTGCAAGATCCGGCTTTGAAGGCCATTATTGATCAGGGCTGTCAGCTATTTCATGCCGGTAAGCAAGACGCTGAACAATGGCGGCAGAGCCTAGCCCTTTCGACGGCTCAGTGCATCGTGCTGAATCCTAATCTTAAGCGGGGCCTGAGCCAGGTTTACCGATGTTTGGGGAGTCTCTATCCGGATAACCTGCGGGCTGAAATCATCGAGCGGTTTATTATGCCGTATGAGATTTCTATTGATAGAGCCGCTTAGTGCAGGCTGCGCGGGCATGAGCTGAGGCTGGAAAGCCCCAGCCTTGTTGAGAACCCGCGATCGCAGCCGTTGATTTAATTTTGAGCCTATTGCTTAGCTAAAGCGATCGCGGTCGTGGGGCGCTTCAAAGTCAATCACCGGGCCGACGGGGACAATGCCGGTGGGGTTGACGTTGGGATGGCTGCGATAGTAGTGCTCCTTGATGTGGCTGAGGTTACAGGTTTCTTTGACACCGGGATGCTGATAGAGATCTTTGAGATAGTTCCAGAGATTGGGATAGTCTACGATGCGCTGCAGGTTGCACTTGAAGTGGCTGTAGTAAACTGCGTCAAACCGCAGCAGGGTGGTGAACATGCAGAAGTCGGCCTCAGTGAGGCGATCGCCGCAGAGATAGCGCTGTTTGTCTAACACAGCTTCCCAATGATTTAAAGCATTGAAGAGATCGCTGAAGGCGTTTTCGTAGGCACTTTGCTGAGTGGCAAATCCGGCCCGGTAGACGCCGTTGTTGATCGGCTCGTAAATTTGGTCGATGACTGTATCAATCTGGCTTTGCAAATCCGCTGGGCAGAAATCCGCGTCAGTGGCTGCAATCTCGCTAAAGGCCGTATCTAACATGCGAATAATTTCGCGGGACTCATTGTTGACGATGGCATTGGTTTCTTTGTCCCACAGAACGGGCACCGTCACCCGCCCGGTAAAGTTCGGCTCGGCCTTGAGATACACTTGCCGTAAATATTGGCTGTCATTCACCGTATCGGGCAGGCACTCAGGCCGGTTGGAAAAGGCCCAGCCCTCCTCTCCCATGTAGGGATCTACCACAGAGAGCGAAATGGCCTCTTGCAGTCCTTTGAGCTGACGCATCAGCAGGGTACGGTGTGCCCAGGGGCAAGCATAAGACACGTAGAGATGATAGCGGCCTGCTGCCGCCGGGTAGCCGCTCGACCCGTCTGCTGTGATCCAGTCCCGGAAAGTGGTAGACGGTCGCACAAACTGCCCCTTGTCATCTTCCTGATCGCGCTTAGTCTTCCACTGGCCGTCGATGAGCATTCCTAGCGCCATTGCCCTGTTTTCCTCAAGTGCTGCGATCGCCAGCCTAGCTCGAATATTGCTGGATCAGCGTCTATCAGATGTGTGAATTTGGGTTACTGGTAGCCAGCGGCCTGCAGCTTAAACAGGTGCGCGTAGCGCCCGTGCTGTTCCAGGAGTTCTTCGTGACTGCCCTGTTCAATCAGGGTGCCTGCCGACAGCACCATGATCTGATCGGCCATGCGCACGGTGGAAAAGCGATGAGAAATCAGAATCGCCATCTGGTCTTGGGTGACGGCCCGGAACTGGTCAAACAGCTTCACTTCGGCTTCCGCGTCCATGGCCGAAGTAGGTTCATCCAGCACTAAAATATCGGCGCTGGTGCGCATAAAGGCGCGAGACAGGGCGATTTTCTGCCACTGACCGCCGGAGAGTTCCTGACCGCTCTTGAACCAGCGACCGAGCTGAGTCTGAAAGCCCTCTGGCAGCGACTCAATAAAGGGAACAGCGGTGCCTTTACGGGCGGCACTGCGCCAGCGATCGCCCGCCTCAAAGTGCTGCACGTCGCCCACACCAATGTTTTCCCCCACGGTGAACTGGTAGCGGGTGAAGTCCTGAAAAATAACGCCAATCCGCCGCTTCAATACTTCCGGGTCCCACGCTTGCAGGTCGCGTCCGTCTAGCAAAATGCGTCCGGCAGTGGGGGTGTAGAGCCGGGTGAGCAGCTTGATGAGGGTCGTCTTGCCTGAGCCGTTTTCCCCCACGATTGCCAATTTTTGTCCCGGCTGCAGGTGGAAGGAAACCCGTTGCAAGGCCGGGCGATCGCTGCCGGGATAGGTAAACGATACCTGCTCAAACCGCAAACCGTCATAGGGGATGAGGCCGGAACGGGCCTGACCTGACTCGGTGGGAACAGGCTGCTCTAGAAATTCGTACAGATTCGAGAGATAAAGGCCATCTTCGTACATGCCGCCGACGCTGCTCAGCCCGGAAGAAAAGGTGGTTTGCCCCTGACGAAAGACGGTGAGATACATGGTCAGGTCGCCTAGGGAGATGCGTCCGGCGATCGCCTCTAGCAAGATCCAGCAGTAGGCAGCATAGAAAGCGGCGGTGCTGAGCAGGCTGAGACTGAAGCTCCAGGTGCTGCGGCGAATGGTTAAGTCCCGATCTTCGGCATAGAGCCGCTGAAAAATGTCCTGGTAGCGCTGCAGCAGCATGGGGCCAAGCTGAAACAGCTTTACCTCTTTGGCATAGTCTTCACGGGCCAGCAGCACTTCTAAGTAGGTTTGCTGGCGGGTTTCGGGCGATCGCCACTTGAACAGCCGAAACGCCGCGCCGGCAAAATAGGTTTCGGCCACAAAGGCGGGCACGGTTGCCCCCAGCAGCATCACCACCGCCCAGCCGGAAAACTGCAGCAGCAGGCCGCCATAGGTAATTAGCGACAGGCTATCCTGCACTAGGCCAAACGTGCGGTTGACCATGCTCAGCGGTCGGTTTGACGCTTCCCGCCGTGCCCGCGTCATTTTGTCGTAGAATTCGGAGTCTTCAAAATGGGCCAAATCCAGGGTGAGCGCTTTTTCCAAAATCAGCACGTTCACCTTTTGCCCCAGCAGCACCCGCAGCAGAGACTGGCACAAACCCAATCCCTGTTTCCCCCCCGCCAGAACCGCAACCAGAATCGCCTCTAGCCCCAGATAGCTCAGGGCCGTCATCCGATCGGCCTGCAGCCCGGACTCTGCCGCCTGCACCACGCTATCGACAATCAGCTTGCCGACGTAGGCGATCGCCGCTGGCAGTAATCCGGCCAGAATTGTGAGCACCCCTAGTCCTAAGGTGAGCCGCCAGTCGGTCTGCCAGACTAGCTCGACTGCCCGTCGTCCGTATTGATAAATGGTGAGCGATCGCTGGAGGTCGCGCAATCGCTGTGCAATGCTTCGTAGTTGCCTCGTCATTTACCCACGATAGCGCTTGCAAGATGGGGTTAGGGTGGGGCAGATGAGGGAGGTGCCGCTTTGATGACCACGACAACTATAAATTCAGAGATGACACAGCTCAAGCACTGGAGCAAGAGTCCACGGCGCGAAGCAACGACCTAAGCAGGCCGCAGCTGAAATCGACGGCTCAAAGCTAAACTAAAGGCCCTTGGTGTTAATCCTGACGAGGTATGAAACAACATTTACGCTTTGCCATTGTCAGCGACCCCCATGTAGCGCTGCCTCATACCGTTTGGCGATCGCCCAGTCGCTTTCATCTAGTCGAAGTCGCCATTCCCGCCCTAGAGCAGATCTTTCAGCATTTGAGCCGTTTAGAACTGGACTGTCTGCTGATACCAGGTGATCTAACCCAGCATGGCGAACGCGAAAACCATCACTGGCTGGCCCAGCAGCTAGCTAATCTGCCCTATCCGGTGTACGTCGTTCCCGGCAATCACGACATTATTCAGCGCCAAGGCAGCGACAAAACGGTTAGCTTCGATCAGTTCTTTCAGTGCTATCAAGGCTGTGGTTACAACCAGCAGCCATCCTATCTAACGCAGCTCAAACCCGGCATCTGGCTGATCGGACTCAACTCTATTGCCTTCGACTCAGACGGTCAGCAGCTCTATCACGGCTATCTAGACGAGGCGCAGCTTGATTGGCTCGATCGCACGTTGCCAACCCTACAGGGACAGACTGTTCTAGTGATGATTCATCACAACGTCTTAGAACATCTCCCTGGCCAGTCTGCCAGCGCAATGGGCCAGCGCTACATGCTGAAGAATGCCGCAACTCTGCGATCGCGCCTTCAACAGGTCAATGCGCTTTTGCTCACTGGCCATCTGCACATACAAGATATTGCCGAGCACAACGGTCTGTGGGAAATCACAACGGGTTCTCTAGTCAGCTATCCCCATCCTTACCGTATCGTTGAACTGGCAACCCAGCCCCAGGGGCGATCGCAGCTCTCTGTGGCAACTCACTGGATTCAGTCAGTGCCGGAATTCCCTGACCTGCCAGCGTATTCGCGTCAGTGGATGAGCGATCGCGCTTTGCCGTTCATGAGTAAGTTGCTAACCAGTGCGCCGCTAAACCTGTCGCCCCAAGAAGCTGAGCAAATTGCGCCTCATCTGCGGCAGTTTTGGGCTGCGATCGCAGCGGGTGATGCCCAGTTTGATTTTGCTCACCTACCCGATAGAGTACAGCGGCACTTTGAGCGCTTTAGCGCAGTGGATGCTCAGGGACAACCCCGGCTAATTGACAACGCAGCCACCCTAGAACTCTCATCAAACCCGGCTCAATCAGTTTCCTCAATTCTTAGCTCATAGATATTCCACAGCATGGTGGTTTCTAAAGCCGAATACTGTACGCCTTTAACCTGATCGCGCACCGCCGCCATGGCAATCGGGTTAACCGTGTAGATCAAAGGCAAATATTCCAGAGCAATTTGCTGAAACTCAGCATAGAGTGCTTTGCGCTTTTCTTCATCGAGTTCCTGCGCCGCCCGAATGTAGAGATCTTCAATTTGCCGCTCCCAGTCGGTAATTTCTCGCCCTGTAATCGGCTCTTGCCCTGCCGTAGCGCTGAGATTAAACATGTGCAAACGCCCTTCAGGCAGCCAGAGATTGGCCGCACTGTTGGGTTCTACGCCCCCCGTAAAGCCCAAAAATACGCAGTCCCACTGCATGGTGTTGTCGATTTTATCGACCAGGGTACTAAAGGTGACAAACTGCAGGTCGATTTGAATGCCAATGGCCTCCAGATCTTGCTTGATCTGAGAGGCAATTTGATCAACGGTTTGGCTGCCTGTATAGGTCGTGAACGTAAAGCGAACCCGATTGCCTTCAGCATCTAAAAGCTGGCCGCGTGGATTGTACTGAAAGCCTGCCCCCAGCAGCAGTTCTTTGGCTTTTTCCGGTTCATATTCATAGACCTTCAAGCCCTCTTCTGGAGAGAGATAATAAGGGCTTTGCACCGTGACTGGAGAATATTGGGGGGCACCAATTCCCCGATAAAGGTTATTGATCATGGTGCCGCGATCGATGGCATAGGCGATCGCCTGCCGAAAAGCCACCGTGTTGAACCAGCGCGACTTAATCGGATCAACGAGGGACACACCGTTGCGGCTACCTTTATTCAGATTCAGCATAAAAAAGCTGATGCCAGCGGCAGGCCCGCCAATGTGAATCGTAAAGTTGCCCCGATTTTCCTCTTTCTTTAGCAGCGAATAGTTAGAAGGAGACACCCCCTGAGCATCCAATCCGCCAGAGCGAAACTGCAGCAGCGCCGTATCCGACTCGTCCAAAATAGGCCGCACTATCCGCTCAATGTAGGGCATCGGATTGCCCGCAGCATCCTGCCGCCAGTAATAAGGATACGCTCAAATACCAGTCGCTCATTGGGCTGATAGTCAGTGATGATATAGGGGCCGTTGCAGACAATTTCTAGCGGATTGGTGTCTACTCCCCAGGTAGATAAAAACAGCAGATTACCGTCGGCGTCTTTGGTTTCGATCGTTTCCGCCAGGATATGTTTTGGCATTGGCGCAGTGCCGCCAACGGTACGCAGCAGCGGCGCAAAGGGTTCGGGAGAAATGACTTGCAAGTGGCCTGAATCCAAGGCCGTGATTTCAGGCAGCAGCCCTTGGGCACCTACCCGCAGCCCGTCCCGACCGTTTACCGGAATTGCTTCGTTGTAATAAATTTCGTTGAAAGTAAAAGCAAAGTCTTCTGCCGTCAGCGGTTCACCGTCTGACCAGCGCAAATTGTCTCTCAGGGTGAAGACAACGGTGCGGTTGTCCTCTGTGCACAACAGGCACCCACCGCAAGGAGCGGCGGCAGGCTCAAATTGAGCTAATTGAGCGACTTTTAGACTGGGGAGAAATCTCTCAGGCCAGCCATATTCTCGACGTGGGCTGCGGCATTGGTGGCAG
>JAAHIC010000225.1 GCA_010671965.1 Leptolyngbya sp. SIO4C5 | reverse complement strand
CATCATTGTCCTGACCGGGCTGAACCTGCTGGCTCAGCTCGGTCAGGACAATGATGGCCGCTAGGGTAACGGCTGAAATCTCAATGGACACCGAAAGGTTCAAATCCGCCACCTGCAGCCAAGAAAAAGCCTCGTAGACAGGAGGCTGCTGCCATACTTCTAAAAAAGCCACAATCGCGTGAACAAAAGCGGCTAAAGTAGTCATCAAGTTGACGTATCCGGCAGGTCGCGGCCCGGTACGGCGAATAATCGAGGGCGTCCATAGGGCTGATAGCACCATGCCCAACAAGGGATAGCAAGGAATGAGCCAGACGGTTTGCAGCAAAAACTGAAGCATTACTTTCTCTAAATCATAGACATTAGTCTAACAACAATAAAAATATCATTGTCAACAGTCTATTTATAGACAAATATTGTTTGCTTTATAAGCTTTTGCTATTGATTGGAGTCTAGAACACCCACAGAGTTTAACTAATATCGCCAGCGTTAACCCTAGAAAAGTCAATTTATGTGTAGCCTGGATTGCTGCGCACATAGGCAGCCTCACTCAAACGGGGCGGGCGAGTTGACCGGAAAATGGCAGGCTACCTGGTGAGCAGGGTCAATCTCAGTCAGGCTGGGCATCACCTGCTGGCAGCGCTCCTCCCCCTTAGGGCAGCGGCCATAAAGGCGACACACCTGCGCACTGGGATTGATTGGGCTACGGGGTTCGCCGCAGAGGGCAATGGGACGGGGCTTAGCCGTAAAGCTGGGAATAGCTGAAATCAGGGCTTCCGTGTAGGGATGGCGGGGCTGACTGAACACCTGATCTACTGGGCCAGATTCCACAATTTGGCCAAGATACATAACCAAAACGCGATCGCACAGCAGCCGTACCACGTTCAAATCGTGAGAGACAAACAGATAGCTCATGCCCAGCCGCGTTTTCAAATCTGCCAGCAGCCGCAAGATCACCGCCTGCACCGACACGTCTAAGGCCGACGTCGGTTCATCTAAAACCAAAAGCTTGGGATTGAGCGCGATCGCTCGTGCAATGCCGACCCGCGCCTTTTGGCCGCCTGAAAGCTGATGGGGAAACCGACTGAGTAAATCCGGCGGCAGCCCCACCAGTTCAGCCAGCTCAGCCGCGCGGGTCTGTAGCTGCTCTTTGCTATGAAAACTGTCTAGACGCTTAATCGGCTCGGTAATCGTGTCGTAGGCGGTAAAGCGGGGATTGAGGCTGTCGCTGGCATCTTGAAAAACTAGCTGCACCGCTTTGCGCGCAGGGTGGCGGGGAAACTGGCGAGCGGCGATCGCGCTGAGTTCGGTCGCTTCAAACCAAATTTCGCCAGCCGTTGGATCCAGCAGCCGCGTGATCAGACGAATCAGCGTGGATTTGCCGCAGCCGGATTCACCCACTAATCCGACACTTTCCCCTGGATAAATTGCAAATGAAACCTGATCAACGGCATGAAGCTGAGCATTTTGGCCCACTGAAAAGAACCTGCAGAGGTCGCGTACCTGCAGCAGCGTGTCAGGGATGACGGGGGCATGAGTTGAGGCAGTCATGAATTTAGCTAATACCAGTACTACAGTGGCTTCCAGCAGGCTAC
This sequence comes from Leptolyngbya sp. SIO4C5, assembly GCA_010671965.1. Classification (GTDB taxonomy): domain Bacteria; phylum Cyanobacteriota; class Cyanobacteriia; order Phormidesmidales; family Phormidesmidaceae; genus Sphaerothrix; species Sphaerothrix gracilis. The sequence goes on along the minus strand of JAAHIC010000225.1, from coordinate 5,420 downwards.
CTGATGCTCTGCGGTCAGAAACTCGCGGGCCAGCGGCGCCTGATTGCAAAAGCTTGCTTCATAGCGATCGCAGCGCTGGCTAAACCGACAAACAGGTATCTGAGCCGCTTTCAGGTCGGGCAGCTTACCGCCGATGGGCGTCAGGTCAGCTAGGGACTTGTGCGGCTCTGGGGTAGCGGCAATCAGCTTGGCGGTGTAGGGATGGCGGGGATGGCGAAACAGGTCGGCAGTGGGGGCCGATTCGACGACGTGTCCGGCGTGCATGACCACCACGCGATCGCAGTATTCTGAGGCCAGGGCTAAATCGTGAGTAATTAAAATTGTCGCCATCTGCCGCTGCCGGGTCAGCTCCTTAATGAGGTTCATCACCGTGGCCTGAGTGGTGACATCTAAGCCCGTCGTAGGTTCATCGGCAATCAGCAGCTTGGGCGAGCAGGCCAGGGCCAGCGCAATCATAATCCGCTGGCACAGCCCCCCCGATAGCTCGTAGGGATAGGCGTCATAGCGCTGCTGCGGAGCGGGAATACGAACGCTAGTGAGGAGATCGATGGCTCTAGCTTGCAGCTCGCTTTTGCCAAGATCCGTGTGGCAGCGCAGCACGTCGGTAATTTGCTTACCAACTTTGCGGATGGGATTGAGCGCTAGGCGAGGATTTTGAAAGATCATCGATAGCTCCTTACCCCGGAGCTGTCGCAGGGTTGATTCCGACTCTTTCAGCAGGTCAACCGCCCCTTGGTCAGACTGAAATAGCGCCCGTCCGGCGGTGATCTGTCCGGCCCGGTCGAGGACGCCCATCAGAGTGAAGGCCGTCACTGACTTACCAGAGCCGCTTTCCCCTACAATGCCGACGGTTTCCCCCGGCTGCACAGTAAAGGTGACGGCTTCCAGCGCTTTGACAACGCCGGAGCGGGTCTGAAATTCCACCGCCAGATCATCGACTGCCAGCAGCGGCGCAGCACCGGGATGTGGGCGAGTTAAGACATCGGCAGGTTGAGGCAGGGTCATGGCGTCAGGTCCTCATGCGGGGGTCGATTAAATCACGCAGGCCATCGCCCAGCAGGTTGAAGCAGAACACCGCCAGCATCAGCACCGCCCCCGGAAACAGCGCCAGCCACCATTCACCGGAGACAATGTAGGTCGCCCCTTCGGCCACCATAATTCCCCACTCTGGGGTGGGCGGCTGTACCCCCAAGCCGATGAAGGACAGGCCCGCTGCGTTCAAAATGGCCCAGCCCATATTCAACGATACGTGCACCATCATCACCGGCAGCACGTTGGGGAATAAATGCTGGGCCATAATCTGCCAGTCGCGATTACCTGTCAGCCGCGCCGCTTCAACATATCCGGCTTCGCGGCGCACCAGCACCTCTGAGCGAATTACCCGCGTATACAGCGGCAAGTTGATAATGGCGGTGGCGTAAATAATGTTGGTGACGGTATTGCCCAAAGCCGCAACCAGTCCCATTGCCAGCACAAATAGGGGAAAGGCCATCAGCGTGTCGATTAGGCGAGAAATTAGGCGATCGCACCAGCCGCCAAAATAGCCGGCGCAGGTCCCCAAGACGCTGCCCACAACGAACGACAGGGCTACCGCCACCACGGCAATACCCAAATCTAGCTGTGTGGCAACTATCACCCGGCTAAGCACGTCTCGCCCTAGCTGGTCGGTGCCAAACCAGTGGGCTAAGGAGGGAGGCTGCAGGGCGATCGCCGAGTTGGTTGCCAGCGGCTCATAAGGGGCGATCGCTCGGCCCAAGACAGCCAACAGCACCAGCCCGGCAAACAGGGCAAAAGCGACAAAGGTAATCGGATTTTGGCGGATCACGTAGCGCGTATGCTGCAAGGTAGTCGTCATCCGGCCCTCATTCCCGCTCTGGGATCAATCACGACATAGAGCAAATCAATCAGCAAATTTAGGACGACATAGAGCAGCGCCATCGTTAAAATAAAGCCCTGAATCGGCGCATAGTCAGAGGCGACTAGGGCCTCTACGGCATAGGAGCCAATTCCCGGCCAGGCAAACACTTTCTCCACCAGGATGTTGGCCCCCAAAAGAAAGGAAAAGACTACCCCCAGCGTGGTAACGACGGGCAGCATGGCATTGCGAAAGGCATAGCCCAACAAAATCTGCCGGGGCGGCAGGCCGTTAGAGCGGGCGGTGCGGATGAAGTCGCTAGAGAGAATTGCCAGCATTGAGGCCCGCGTCACTCTGGTCAGGGGGGCTAGGGCAAAAAGTCCCAGGGTGACAGCGGGCAAAAAGAGCTGGGCCGCCGCCACGCGAAAGAGCGCTAAATTGCCGGTCAGCAGGCTATCAATCAGATACAGCCCGGTAATCTGAGGGGGGGCGCTATAGAGCAGGTCTAACCGCCCCAGGGGAGCCGGAACAACGCCTAGCTGGTAATACAGCACGTATACCAAAAACAGCCCCGTGAAGAATGTGGGCAGCGACACCCCCGCCGTCGCCAGCAGCCGGACACCGTGATCCAGCCAGGAGTTAGGCCGGGTGGCGGCCAGGATGCCGAGGGGAATAGCCAGGGCGATCGCGAAAACCAAGCCTGCCAGCGTCAGTTCTAGAGAGGCTGGCAGGCGCGTCATCAGGTCGTACACTACGGTCTGCCCGGTTGTCAGAGAAACGCCTAAGTCCCCCCGCACCAGTTCGCCAATGTAGATCAAAAACTGCTCCGGTAGGCTCTTATCTAAACCCAGGCTAATCCGCACTTCCTCAATCGCCGCTGGCGTCGCCGCTGGCCCGGCAAAAAAGGCGGCGGGATCTCCTGGCAGCGATCGCGTCAGCAAAAACGTCACAATCACCACCCCAATCACGCTGGGCACCGCCCCCAAAAGGCGACGGCCCGCTATTTTAGCTGTAGAATGATGGGCCATCTAAGCTTTCTCCAACTGGCGGAAGTCAAGCTGCCGGTGGAACCAGTACTGATAGCCGCTGATATTGGGCTGCATGGCTACTGACAGCTTTGGCTGCACCAGCGGTACCCTGGGCATTTCCTCCCAGGCCAAGCCAATAAACCCTTTGACGCTTTCCTCATAGGCTGGTTCACCCGGCTCGGTGGCTAGGGCTGTTTCAATCAGCTTGTCCATTGCCGGATTTTGATAGGAACTGCCGTTGAAGGTGGCATCTTGGCCGTGATAGGCATAGAAAAAGAAATAGTCAGGATAGTTGAGCCAGCCACCAAAGTTGTTGATAATCATGGGGCGGCTCTTTTCCACCAGCACCGAGCGGAAATTTGCGCCCGGCACTTTCTCAATATTGGCCTGAATGCCAATTTCGGCCAGCGCTTCCTGAATCAAAACCACGGTCGGTTCGGCCCATTCTTTATTGCCCATATCAAACGCGATCGTCGTCTCAAAGCCCTCAGGATAGCCAGACTCCGCCATGAGCTTTTTAGCCCTTTCTAGATCGGTTTTATAGGGAGTTGGCTGGGGCCATTCTACGGAGTCGGGGTCAAACTCACCGGCACCGTACATTGGCACCGCCTGCCCGTAGAGCGCCGTTTCCATAATGGCGTCGTAGGGAGTGGCATAGGCCACTGCCTGCCGCACTTTGGTATCAGCAAAGGGATTGTCTGCGCCTTTGAGCTGGGGATTGGCGTGCATATCGATGGAGTAGAGACAGTTTTCTACCGGCGTTGAGATCAGGCTGAAATCGCCCATTTCGGCCAGTTCCTTCTGATCTTTTTCCGACAGGTTAAAGTTGATATCCACATCGCCCTTTTCCAGCAGCGCCCGCCGATTGCCCGCTTCCGGCACATTCAGCCAAATGATTTCCTGAATCTGCGGCAGCGGCCCAGACTTCCATGCCTCAAACCGCACTAGAGTAATGCGCTCGTTTGGCTTAAACTCTCCCAGCTTATAGGCCCCGCTGCCAGCGTCATTGGCGTTAAGCCACTCGGCTCCCCAGGGGTCGTCTGCGGTCAGATTGGGTTTGACCAATGCCGAATTGATAATGATGGGAATAGGGACGGCCAGATCAATCATGGTCAGCTTGTCGGGCCGCAAAAACTTCACTCGGAAGGTGCGATCGTCTACCGCCTCAAACTGATCTGGACTCTCCAGCGCCCCGGCCTTCATCTGAAAAGTGGGAAAGCCGCCGATAGAAACCGCTCGATCAAAAGACCATTTCACGTCCGCAGCCGTCACCGGAGCGCCGTCGTGAAAAGTCGCGTCCGGGCGCAGTGTGAATGTGACAGAGAGGCCGTCTTCAGCCAGCTCCCAGCTTTCCGCCAGCTCCGGCTCCAGCACCGTGTAGTCATAGGAAACGGAGCCATCCGGCAGCTCTTTCTTGCCGAAGGTCATCAGGCGATCGTACATAGCCCAAGAGACACCATAGGCAGGGCGATTGGTGCCGACCCGGTGCAGATCTAGGCTATTGGGAAAGCCACCTCCCTGAACTACCGTCAGCTTGGCATCTGTCGCTTTGTCTGCCGCTGTACCCGATGCGGCAGAAGTAGTAGAGGGGCTACTGCTACAGGCTTTCAAGCCGCTAACTAAGGTCATGCCAGCCGCAAATCCCGCGCTGGTTTTCAGTAGATGTCGGCGTTTCATCATGGCTAAAACCTAAGTGAAGAGTAAACTCGTGGGGCTGAATTTATTTTGAGTAAACGTAAAAAATGCTACCGTTTAGAGATAGAAATAACGGGCTTTGCCTATCAGGTTGCAGTTAGCTTAGGGGCGATCGCGGCAAAAAAACGGGAAGAAGTCGGGAAGAAATCGGGAAGATTCTCTGCTTTTGAAACCGGGTTAGTTTTTGTCTAAGAAAAGCTCCTACAGTATTGTTTGTTTATGCTCACTGACCTGATCCACTTTCTCGAAATCCCGTGAATTCTGGCTTATCTCGCTATTTGCCGGCGGGCGCAGTTTTAGCCTTAGGGATGACGCTGACGCTGACGGCCACTGCCTGGGTGGGGCGCTGGGAGTCACTTTCCCGTCAGGCTGAATTTCAAAAACAAATCAACAATCTCACCACTGCCTTACAGCGGACAGTCAACCGCTACAACGAACTGTTGCTTTCTATCAGCGATCTCTATACCGCGACAGACAATCAGGTTGATCAGCTAGCCTTCAGGCAATTTGTGCAGCGGGCGGTCACCACTTTTCCCGGCATCCAAGCCTTAGAATGGGCACCGCTGGTGCTGCACAAAGACCGCGCCGACTATGAGCAAAGGCTGCAGGTGCAAACGGGACGAACCGGCTTCCAAATTACGGAGCGCCCGCCACAAGGCGGTTCTCTAGTCACAGCCGCCGTCCGTTCTAGCTATGTACCCGTCACGTTTGTGGAACCCTGGCAGACTAATGAGGCCGCTTTAGGCTACGATCTCGCCTCTGACCCCACTCGCCGTCAGGCACTACGGCAGGCTAGAGACACTGGGGCGACCGCTGATGGCGATCGCCCCAGTGTCTCTAGA
>JAAHIC010000224.1 GCA_010671965.1 Leptolyngbya sp. SIO4C5 | reverse complement strand
TCGATGCGCCTCGTTGAGATCGGTAATGGCTTCAGTCACCGCGATGGTCTGCACCATGAACTACCCTCGACAATTTATAGAAACCCAGCATTGCCTCTTCCAGTTTGGCCTAAACGCAAAAAGTTAGCTTGAAGGCTGGCTAGCTGCTCCGCTAGGCAGTAGGCTAGGACTGGCGATTTTGGGCACACCCTATGGGCGCGATTTCCGGGACAGATCAGTACACTACGAGCGGCAATGTCGGCGCGGCAATTTTTGGTGGCGGCGATGCCAGCATTGCTTTCAAAGATTTTCAGACCGATGCAGAGGCCGACACCCTAGAAGCCTATCTCACCATTCGCGGCAATTTCTCAAAGCGGGTCGTGGATCTGGGCGAACTGCCCCAAACCAGCGGCTCGTTTGAGCTAGCCCTACCGCCAGGAACGGATATCAGCCTGCACAGTACGGTGGTGATTCGGCCTAAAGATTCAGAGGATGTGGTGGGAACGGCGACCATTCCCTAGCGGTGCCAGTCGGTGACGCCGCCGGGTTTGTCAATTAGGGCGATCCCCTGGGCCTGCAACTCGTCCCGAATGCGATCGCTCTCAGCAAAGTCTTTAGCTTTGCGGGCAGCCTGACGCTGAGCAATCAGAGCCTCAATTTCGGCATCACTGAGACCGTTGATGGTCGTTTCAGCCGCTTCGGGTGCCGCTTCGAGTCCTAATACCTGCGCCAGCACAACCAGGGTTTGCCACTGCTGCCGTAGCTTTTCGGCCTCGGCCTCGGCCTGCCCCTGATGAGTGATCAAATTGCCCTGACGCCGCAGCTCTTTGGCTAAGTCGAACAGGACTGCCACCGCACCTGGCGTGCTGAAGTCGTCATCCATCGAGGTTTGAAACTGGTTAACCGCAGTACTCTCAGCCTCAATTCGCATGGCCGCTGGCTTGCCGAATTCAGGATTTTCTGTGTCAGCCCAGCCTAGCTTTGCCCCGTACTCGTAGCCGAAGAGTAGCCCTTCTTTTAGCGTCTGCCAGCTACTTTCAGCCGAGGCGATCGCTTCATCGGTAAAATCTACGGGTTTGCGGTATTGGGCCTGGAGTACGAATAGCCGTAAGGCCATCGGATGGGGGCCATTGGGGGCATCTAAAAGCTGGCGAATTGTGGTGAAGTTGCCCAGGGACTTAGACATCTTCTCGCCGCCCACGTTCACCATACCGTTGTGCATCCAGTAGTGGGCGAGGGGCTTGCCGGTGGCTGCTTCAGACTGAGCAATTTCGTTTTCGTGGTGGGGAAAAACCAGGTCGGCGCCGCCCACGTGGATATCTATCGTATCTCCCAGGCGATCCTGCACCATCGCCGAGCATTCAATGTGCCAGCCCGGACGCCCCGCGCCCCAGGGCGAATCCCAAGCAGGTTCGCCTGCCTTAGCCCCTTTCCACAGAGCAAAGTCAAAGGGATCTTGCTTTTTGATGGTTTCTGGTTCAGCGCCCACGCGGCCGCTGGCCCCGGCCTGCATGTCCTCTAGCCTGCGGCCTGAAAGCTTGCCGTAGTCAGGAAAGCTGCGGACGCTGTAGTAAACGTCGCCGCCTGCTGCATAGGCAACCTGCTTTTGCTCTAGCTCGTGAATTAGGCGCTGAATGCCGTCAATGGTGTGGGTGGCGTAGGTGTATTCGTCGGCTTCTAGAATATTCAGCCGGGCCATGTCTTCAAAGTAGGCATCCGTGAACCGCTGGGCCACAGCTTCCATCGACGATTTTTCCTGCCGCGCCTTATTCAGAATTTTGTCGTCAATGTCGGTGAAGTTTTGCACATAGCACACGTCATAGCCCCGCCACTGTAAATACCGCCGCACCGTGTCCCAGACAATGTAAGAGCGAGCGTGTCCTAAGTGGCAGTAGTCATAAACCGTAACGCCGCAGCAGTATATGCTGATTTTGCCCGGTTCGATCGGGTTGAAGGGTTCTTTGCGGCGGGTCAGGCTGTTGTAGATCGCTAGGGACATGATTTGCGCCAGACAGAAATGGTATGAACGATTTACGCATCGCCCATACCATTGTTGCAAATCATTGGAATTGTGAACGGTTTTTACCGTCGTAGGGACAGCTCGCGAACTGCCCAGCGGCGGCCCGTCACAAAATAAGGGTTAATTCTGTTCTACGGTGACGGTGTGAACTTGGCTATTGCCGGGGCGATCGCCGACATACACCGTGTAGGTACCCTGATTTAACGCACCGGGGGCTTCAACAACGCCTTGAGTATCTGCCCGCTTGCACTCGCTGAAGTTGCCGGGGCCAGTGATATACAGCGTTGTATCGGCAGTGGGGTTTTCCACGCGGATAGTCACAGAGGCAAAAGGTTCAGTGACGCGGAGCTGTAGGGCTTGGTTGCCAAAGTTACCGCAGGTAGACTGGGAACCACCAGAGGTTAAGCTGACTGTGCTAGCTGACTGAAGCGGAGTTTGTACCACGGTCTGAGCCAAGGCTGCGCCGGTCATAGAAGCAAGGGCAGCAACGGTAGCGGGAACCAGGATCCATTGATTAAAGCGTTTCATAATTTGCTCCCACTTTTAAGGATTACTGAAAAGTGTTTTGTCTTTTTCATTACGCTTTCATAGTAGCGAGGCCACAGTTGGAGTCAGAGGCAGTCTGTGACAGTTCTCGGAGCGGTTTTGTCACTGCTGGAATTCCAAGTTTTTTCGGAAAAGCGATCAGAGTTTCCTACGGAGTGCTAAAACAAAAGCATTCTCAACTTAACACTGACGCTCATCGGTCAGGGAAGGGGCATGGTACGGTCAGCCAAAGCGCACACATCTACGGTCGAAGTGACTGCCCTGACGCACCGGGCATCTCCCCGGTTTCCGGCTCTGAGGCTCAGACGTTTGCTGGCCTGGAGTTTGGAAACCGCCTTCATTGTTAGCGGAGCCTGCGTGCCCTTGGCCCTCAGCCACCTGATGCCGCCCCAGCTCTCCGAAAAAACGGCGGTTGAAAGTCCGTTAATTAGGCGCTTGCAGACCGCTAGCCGCTGGCTGCTACTTCAGCCCCGACCCAATTCTATCGCTCCTGTCCCTGTCACTGACCTACTTCTAGAAACCTTAGCTGTCTTAGCACCTGTGGCGATCGCCAGCGGGCAGATCTATCAGCTCAGCCGCAGCGGACAGACCTGGCCCAAGCGCTGGCTCAATCTGCGCGTGACGACTCCGATGGGCCAGTCACCCAGCTGGCAGCAGGCGGCCCAGCGAGAACTCATTGGTCGTTGGGGCGTTGCTTTTTTGGTGGCTTACGGCATTTGGCGCTGGAGCGGTCTGTTTCCTAATCTGCGCTATCTGCTAGGACTGACGCTGATGGCTCTATTGGGGGAAGGCGGACTGGCCTACTTCAGTCTGCAAGAACGCGCTTTGCATGATTCTCTGGCTGGCACCCAGGTGCTCGATCGCCGCACCTTAGTACCTGCCCTGCCTGCAGCCCAGCCGCCGCCCCGCCTCTATGGTCAGAATGTAGGCACTGCCTACAGCCTAGTGCGTCAGGAGGAGAGTGGGCTAACCTCGGTGGTCTTTTCGTCGCCCCTCGCCCCCCAGGTTGAGCTAGTCGAGCAAGTCCGGCGATCGCCCTTGCTCTCTTTTAGCATTTTGATTTTGGGCGGCTTGGTTTTACTGGTGAGCGTGGCGGTGGGCAGTCAGGTGCGTTGGCCGTCAAAAACCGGCGAAACAGCGGAACGCCGCGATCCGCTGTTTGCCAATCTGGTTGAAACCCTGATCGCCCTGCCTAGCGATCGCCTAGCCCAGCGCCAGACGACAATTTTAGCGATCGCCAACAGCCAAGACAGCCGCCGATTTGCTTTTTTAGCCGACCTGCTAGCTGAGTCCAACAATCCGGCTTTGGTGGAAACGATTCAGCAAGGACTCGTCTCTATTGGGCCAGAAGTCCTGCCCCACCTGCATCGGCTGAATCTGAGCCTGGACAATGATCTAGCGGCTTTGCGAGATAGCGCCCAGTACCCCACCATTCTGAAAAAACAGCAGGCGGTTAAGCGGGCGATCGCCAAGATTCTCGTGCTCTACAGCGGCGAGCTGAATCAGGCAAATTTGAGCCAGGTGAACTTAGAACGGGTGGAAGGAGAAGTTGGCAGCTTTCAGCTTGTGCTCAACCGGGTACAGCTTGCTGGCAGCCAGTGGCCAGGAGCGCGGCTGAACGGGGCTAATCTGCGCTTTAGCTATTTTTTTGCGGCTGGGCGCGATCGCAAACCGGGTACCTATGACGACTGGACAACCGATCTCAGCGGCGCAGATTTAACCGCAGCCGATTTGACTCAGGCCGACTTGCGCTGGAGCAGACTGGAGCAGGTCAGCCTATTCAAGGCGATTTTGCCAGGGGCGCAGCTCGATCAGGCTAATCTCACTGCCGCTAATCTCAGCGAAGCCCAGTTGATTAATGCCAGCCTCAGACGGGCCAGGCTCAATCAGGCCAGTCTGACCGGCGCGGATCTGACTGAGGCCAACCTGCAGGGAGCGCAGCTTCAAGATGGACGGCTACGACGGGTACAGGCCGCAGGCGCGGTGCTGGCGCGAGCTGATTTAACCCGATCGGGGTGGCAGGAGGCCAATCTGAGCGACGCCAATTTGCAAAATGCCAATCTGGCCTGGGGCGACTTCTCCGGCGCAAATCTCACGGGTGCTGACCTCAGCGGCACCGATTTGCAAAATGCTAATTTGCAAGCGGCTAATCTGACGGGAGTATCCTTGGCTAAAGCAGACTTAGCGGGCGCTAACTTTGCCGGGACTCTGCTATCGGCTCAGCCTGTCGGTAATCAGAGCGGATTTATCAACCAGCTACCGTCTGAGGGAGAGACTGGTTCCCAGCTAGCCGGAGTCGATTTTAGTCAGGCCCGCAATCTCAGCCGCGAGCAGCTAATCTTTATTTGTACCCAAGGGGGCCTACATCCGGCCTGCCGTTGATGGCGAGGAAAAACGATGCAAAATACGCGGCTGAGTACGCTTTTTAGCAGTACGCTGAATCGCTTCTTGCTGTGGGTGGGCAACCCTTGGCGGCGACTGTCCTTGGAAATTATCAGCCTGCTGTTCGGCAATTTCTTTGCGGTGGCAGTTTCCGCAACGGCAGGACAAACTGCCGATTTAGACGTGATTATCTCGGCGTTGCTAATTGGCTTTGTGGAGTTGGTCAGCCGTCTGCACTACCGCCGACCTGCCCGCAGCGATCGCGCCGACACTCAGCGCGGCAGCGCCCGCAGCGTCTTTGGCTCTCTGATCAATGCCTTTAAGATTGGCCTGACCTACGGCCTGTTTGTAGAAGCCTTCAAGCTGGGAAGCTGAGATGGAATATCGGTTAGGGACGCTACGAGCTGGGCGGCGCGGTGAGTAATGGCTTTCCAGTTGGCCTGCTGAACGTCTTGTCGAGGAAACAGGTCGCTACCCAAGCCAACGGCGATCGCCCCCGCTTCCAGTAAATTCACGGCATCCTTACAGCTCACTCCGCCCGTTGGAATCAGCGGCATGTGACCCAGCGGCCCCTGCAAACTGCGCAGATAGCTCGCCCCGCCCACGGCTGTAATCGGAAACACCTTGACGCTGGCGGCTCCAGCCTGCCAGGCCGAGACAATTTCACTGGGGGTTAGCGCTCCGGGAATGAAGGGCAGCGATCGCGCCAGTGCCGCTTCAATCAGGGCCAGATCAGTATGGGGCGAAAAGCCAAACTGCGCTCCGGCTTTGACCGCTTCCTCTAGCTGCTCCCGCGTCAGCAGGGTGCCGGCTCCGATCTGGCAGCTCGGCAGCTCGGCTTGAAGCTGAGTAACTAATCGCGCCGCTTGAGAACTTGTCCAGGTAATTTCTAGGCAGGTGAGGCCGCCAGCAGCAGCAGCGTGGGCCATTTGGCGGCCTAGCTCATAGGTGGGCGCGCGAATCACGGCGATCGCCTTCGCTTGGCGAATATACCTTAGCCACTGCTCTCGATCCATTCAATTTCCACCAGCAGTCAACGCTACAGTTTAGCTTTGTAGTCGTTGATCAGTCCTCCCCGCAGCATTACCTGCCGCTGGCGATCGCTGAGCTGATGGGTCATTTCGTAGGTCAGGTCTTTATTGACGTTTTTGACGGTTAAAGGGCTGGACTGCTGCAGGGCCACTCTCAGGTTAGATAGCTCGATTTCGTCTCCCTCTGCAATTGTGTCGTAGTCGTCAGGATTGACAAACTCCAGGGGCAAAATGCCAAAGTTCACCAGGTTTTGCCAGCCGATACGGGCATAGGATTTGGCGAGGACGGCCATCTGGCCCAAATAGCGGGGAGCGATCGCCGCGTGTTCCCGGCTAGATCCCTGGGCGTAGTTGTCCCCGGCCACGAGCACGTGGCCGCCAAACTTAGCTTTAGCCGCCTCAGCCCGCTCCGAGAAGGTTTCGTCATTCAGGTAATAAACGAACTGGCTGATGCCGGGAATATTGCTGCGGAACGGCAGCACCCGCGCCCCGGCAGGCATAATCTCGTCGGTAGAAATGTTGTCGCCTACCTTGAGCAAAACAGGCACCGTCGCCGCATCTGGCAGTTCGCCAAAGTCGGGAAAAGATTTGATATTGGGGCCTTTTTCAATCTCAACCTGGCTGCCATCAGCAGGCGGAGCCACCAGCATGTCGGTGTTGATAATGGTTTTTTCCGGTGGCTGATACTGAGGATAGGTGAGATCGTACAGTGTAGCTAAATCGCGCGGATCGGTAATCTTGCCCGTCAGCGCCGCCGCCGTGGCGGTTTCAGGACTGCATAAATAGACCTGATCGTCTGCCGTCCCCGATCGCCCCGGAAAGTTGCGCGGCATGGTGCGCAGGGAAATTTGATCCGAGGCCGGGGCCTGTCCCATGCCGATACAGCCCAGACAGCCCGCCTGGTGGAATCTGGCCCCGGCGTGAATCAGATCTAAAAAGGCGCTGGGCATGGCTGCTAGGTTTTCAATCACCTGGCGCGACGTGGGGTTGATGTCAAACGAAACGCGATCGCAGGCCACTTTGCCTTTCATGATGGCGCTGACAATCCAGAAGTCCCGCAGCCCCGGATTGGCCGAAGAACCAATCACCACCTGGCCCACCTCCCGCTCTGCCACTTCCCGCACCGGCACCACGTTCCCCGGACTGCTGGGA
>JAAHIC010000223.1 GCA_010671965.1 Leptolyngbya sp. SIO4C5 | reverse complement strand
GTTGAGCAGCTCATTCACTTTAGCGAAAAAGCAAATACGGCTCTGTCTGTCTCATCAATGCCTGACGAATTTCCTGCACTTCGTCGGCCCGCTGTAGCTGCAGCGGGCTGAGATTAGACGTATTGCTCAAGAAGCTCTCGTAATAGGGCCAAATCGTATTGGCAAAAGACTGAGCCAGAGCCGTATTTGCTTTTTCGCTAAAGTGAATGAGCTGCTCAACAGCGCTGCGCCGAGTCAAGATATTCAAGGCTAGGGCGGTCAAAATTAGCGCCAGGAAGCTGGTAATCGAAAAGTAGCGCAGTAATCTAAACACCTTGCTCTCTAGCCAAAAGTCGCTATAGGTATTTACTGTCCCAAAACTGAGGGAACTGTAGCCTGTAGCTTTAGGGTGCCCGACTGAATTGCTAAAACGACAAGAGCACTGCGACAGCAATTTCGGAAGGACTTGCCGCCTTAAAACCGATCAGCGATCGCCTCCACGCAGCGTTCACACAGCGCCGGATCTGCCGCCGATTCACCCACATGAGTGGAGTAATTCCAGCAGCGATCGCACTTTTCACCATCGGCTGCCACCACGCCTACGCCCAAAGCATCAGACTCGCTGCTAAACTTCAGTCCCTGGAGGCGATCGCTGCTTTCTAACAGCTCTACCTGAGACACCAAGAAGAGATAGCGCAGTTCATCCACATGGGGCCGATCCTCAGCGATCGCGTTCTCTGGGTTCATGCTGGCGAGGCGATGGCGCAGTTCTGCGTCCGTCACATAGAGTAAGACTTTGGCTTCCAAGGAAGAACCAATTTCTTTAGCGGCGCGGGCCTGCTCTAACACTTTATTGACTTCCTGCCGCACAAACCGCAGTTCTTGCCACTGCGCCGCCAGTTTTGGCGCTTGCCATTGGGACTCACACCGAACCCAGCCGGACTCAAACACAGACTGGTAGCCTGTTTCGTAGGGAATGTTTTGCCAAATGTCTTCAGCCATGTGGGACAGGACAGGAGCGATCGCTTTGGCCAGGTTTTCGATCGCGATCGCCAGTACGGTCTGACAGCTCCGGCGGCGGACAGAATCAGCCGCGCTGATGTAGAGCCGATCTTTGGCAATGTCTAGGTAGAAGTTGGATAAGTCCACCACGCAGAAGTTCTGCACTGCCTGAAAGAAGTGGAAGAACTGATAGGTTTCAAACGCCTGGGTAACGTTGCTAAATACTTCATTGACCAGATGCAGGGCATAGCGATCCAGTTCGGGCAGTTGCTCATAGGGCACTGCGTCCTGAGCCGGGTCAAAATCATAGAGATTGCCTAGCAGGAAACGGGCCGTGTTGCGAATCTTGCGGTAGATATCGGCAATCTGCTTTAGGATGGTGGGGCCAATGGAGATATCGGAAGAGTAGTCTACGGCGGATACCCACAGGCGCAGGACATCTGCGCCGTAGGCCGGATCTTTTTTCTGATTTTTGCCGCCCTCGATGATTACTGCTGGATCCACCGTATTACCCAGGGACTTGCTCATCTTGCGGCCCTGCTCGTCAAGCACATAGCCGTGGGTAAGGACTGTGCGATAAGGGGCGCAGCCATTGGTGGCAACGCTGGTGAGCAGGCTGGACTGAAACCAGCCCCGATGCTGATCAGAGCCTTCTAGATAGACATCAGCAGGATATTTCAGCTCCGGGCGCTTATCGGCCACTGCCGCCCAAGAGGAGCCGGAATCAAACCAGACATCCATCGTATCCATGCACTTGCGGTAAGTGCGGCCATTATTGCGATAGGACGCTGGCAGCAGGTCTTCGACCGGCAGTTCCCACCAGGCATCTGAGCCTTTTTCGGCGATGATGGCCTGTACGTGATCTAGTGTTTCCTGAGTCAGCAGCACGTCACCCGTCACTTCGTCATAGAACACCGGAATCGGCATTCCCCAACTGCGCTGCCGGGAAATGCACCAGTCGGAGCGATCGCCCACCATTGAAGTAATCCGGTTTTCCCCCTGGGCTGGTACCCACTGCACGCCGGCGATCGCCTGCATCGCTTCATCGCGAAAGCCCTCTACCGAAGCAAACCACTGCTCGGTGGCCCGGAAAATGGTCGGCTTCTTCGTGCGCCAGTCGTAGGGATACTTATGCACGTAGGCTTCTTCTTTTAGCAGCGCTTTAGCGTCACTGAGCGCTGCGATAATGGCCCCATTGGCATCCTTGAGCACGTTTAGCCCCGCAAATGGCCCTGCCTCCTCGGTGAAAATGCCGCGCTCGTCCACCGGACAGAGAATGGGTAAACCATAGCGCTGACCTACCTTAAAGTCTTCTTGCCCGTGCCCCGGAGCCGTATGGACCAGTCCTGTACCGGACTCTGTAGTGACGTAATCACCGCCAATAAGAATCCGACTTTCGCGATCGAATAGGGGATGGCGATAGGTGGAATCCGCTAGGGTTTCCCCCTTAAGCGTCGCTTTAACCTTCAGCTCAGTGGCTAGAACATCGGTGAGCCGCTCAACTAGATCTTTGGCAATGATCAAGTAGCGGTAGGGCGCATCCGTAGCCACCTCGACGACGGCATAGGTCAGCTCTGGGTTGACGGCCACTGCCAGGTTAGCCGGAATCGTCCAGGGTGTTGTGGTCCAGATGGCGACGCCAAGATTGTCCAAGTACGGCTCCAACACAGGCTTAGCCGCTTCAGACAGGCTCACTATTGGAAAGGCGGCATAAATACTGCGAGAAGTATGGCCTTCGGGGTATTCCAGTTCCGCTTCTGCCAAAGCCGTTTGCGACGACGGACTCCAGTGAACCGCTTTTAGCCCCCGGTAGATATAGCCCTTCAGCGCCATTTTGCCGAAGACGCCAATCTGAGCGGCTTCATACTCAGGGTTGAGGGTCATGTAGGGATGATCCCAGTCACCCCAGACGCCGTAGCGCTTGAAACCGGTGCGCTGTTCTTCAATGGTCTTGAGGGCGAAGGCTTTGGCCTTTTTACGCAGCTTGATCGGGGTGAGCTGCTGACGCGCCTCTGGATCCATATTTTGCAAAACTTTCAGCTCAATTGGCAGACCGTGGCAGTCCCAACCGGGCACATAGCGCACTTTGCGGCCCTGCAGTAACTGATACTTATTAATAACGTCCTTGAGCGTCTTGTTGAGGGCATGACCCATGTGCAGGCTGCCATTGGCATAGGGCGGCCCGTCATGCAGGACAAACACGTCTCCAGGGTTTTCCTGCGAGAGCTTTTCGTAAATTTCGTGATCTGCCCAGAACTGCTGAATTTCGGGCTCGCGGCGAGTCGCATTGGCCCGCATGTTGAAGCTGGTCTGCGGAAGGAGAATGGTGTCTTTGTAGCTCTTGGACTCTGTCACAACTGCCCGTTAATTTGTTTAAAGTCTTGCTCCCAGCCATTATCAGCTACAAGCCTATCGGCTTCAAGTAGCTAGCTGAGATTGTTGAGATCTGCTATTGGGCTAGCGTAGCGCATTTGAGGCGGTGAGGGAGCGTTTACCGGCCAGCTAGGCTCGCGGTATTCCAGAGAAAAGCTAATTCTCAGAGTCAATAATCTCAGCATCAATGATGTCGGTAGGTGGCTGTGCCGAGGAGGGCTGGGGGTTGGACGTTGCGGTTTTGACCTTTGGTGGACGTGGGATAGAAGGGGGACGAGGGGGCAGCTCAATCATGGGAGGCTTGGCTTTGGGTTTGCGGCTGAGGAGTTGAGTGAGCCAGTCTTTGAGGAGGGTGAGCTTGCTGGGGGAGGCGGGCAGGCGGGCAGGTTTGGGAGAGGGCTGAGCGTCAGCCGAATCAGCCGGGGCGGAGGAAGAAGATGGGGTGGATCGGGAAGTTTGAGAGGAGCGGAGAAAGGGGTTGGCGGCGGTAGAGGCAGCTGACGGTTTGGGGGGCCGGGGAGTCTTTGGACTATCAGGGGTAGCCGGTGGTGACGCAGACTGGGATGCCTGAGCGATCGCGGAATGAGCGGGCGATCGCCCAGCAGAGTCATCAGTGTATTCGTAGTCGGCGTGGCGCGGTTTGGTGATACGCGAAGACTGAGAAACGCTGGTGGCGGCGGCGATGCCTTTTTGCAGGGTGTCTTGGACCGTGCTCCAGGCAGAGCGGAGGGTTTTAGAGAGAGAACCTTGCTGCAGTTGGGAGAAGGCTTGCTGAGCTTGCCGCTGCACGTCGCTGGCAGAGGCGGGGGTTTGCAGTTCAGCTGGGGTGCGCGATCGCCGTAGGGTCAAAGTTTGCCAGCCCAGCCACAGAATTAGCGAAACGCTCGCCATTTGACCCAACATCAGCGCACCGCTGATGCGTCCGGCGCAGAACCACAGCACCAATCCATAAAGCATGGCAACGCCGCTCCAAAGAAAGTCAAAGCGGCGGTGAACTTCCGGGTAAAAAAAAGCGGCCATGTATAGGACAAAGCCTCCCAGTCCAACGGTGAGTGCGAGCAGATGTGCCATGACGATCTTCCTGCGATTCCCCTCTTTACTTGTCTACTATTGTGCTAAAGATCGGCTAAATCCAGCCGCCAAATTCCATACCATGTATAAACTCTACGATTTTTTGCCGTCAGGCAATGGTTACAAGGTACGTCTGCTGCTGAGGCAACTGGAAAGGCCGTTCGAGCGAATTGAGGTGAACATCCTTAATCGAGAAACGCGCTCTGAGGCGTTTTTAGCCAAAAATCCTAATGGTCGGGTGCCGACGCTGGAACTAGAGTCAGGACGGTTTCTGGCTGAGTCTAATGCCATCCTTTACTACCTCAGTCAGGAAACCGACTACTTTCCCCGCGATCGCTGGCAGGCAGCGCGGGTGATGCAGTGGCTCTTTTTTGAGCAATACAGCCACGAACCGTATATTGCTACGTCGCGCTACTGGATTACCTGTCTAGGGCAGCCGGAAAAGTACCAGCCGCAGCTGGCCCAAAAGCAGCCGGGGGGCTATGCGGCGCTGCAGGTGATGGAGCAGCATTTGGCCCAGCATGACTTTTTTGTCGGCGATCGCTATACCATTGCCGACATCGCTCTGTTTGCCTACACCCACGTTGCCCACGAAGGCAATTTTGACCTGTCAGGTTTTCCGGCGATTCGCGGCTGGATTGAGCGGGTACAGACCCAGCCCAGACACATTCCCATCTCAGCTGGATAGCTGTCCGCCCGTGACGTCTAGCAGCGCGCCCGTGACGAAGCTGCTGTCCTGCGCTGCCATAAAGACATAGGCGGGGGCCAGCTCTTCTGGCTGAGCCGCTCGCTCTAAAGCATTGTCAGTGTCGTAGTTGTCCACTTTTTCAATCGGCATGGTGGCGGGAATATTGGGCGTCCATACTGGGCCAGGAACTACCGCATTGACCCGAATTTTGCGATCCGCCAGATTGAGGGCCAAAGACTTTGTAAAGGCGTGAACCGCCCCTTTGCTGGTGGCATAGTCAATCAGCATACCCTTGCCAATTTTGCCGACAATGCTGCCCGTGTTGATGATGACATCTCCTTCAGAGAGATGAGACAGGACTGCTTTGACCATATGAAAATAGCCAAAAATATTGGTTTCTAAGGTCTGACGAAACTGAATTTCGGTCAGGTCTTCTAGCTTTTCCTGCGTCATTTGAAAAGCCGCGTTATTGACCAAAATATTGAGCTTGCCAAACTTGTTCACGGTTTGCTTCACCGTATCCTGACAGTCTTCTGGCTTACGCACGTCCATTTTGACAACTAGGCACTCGCCGCCGCGCTTTTCCACTTCTGCCTGAGTGGTTTGGGCATCGTCGTCATTCTCGTTATAGGTAATCGTCACCTTTGCTCCTTCCAGAGCATAGGCGATCGCCACAGCCCTACCAATTCCAGAGTCAGCGCCGGTAATAATAGCTACCTTATCCTTTAGCTTATTGGCTGGCTGATAGTTGGAAAGATCGCTATCGGGCTGCGGCGTCATCTTTGACTGTTTGGCCGGATAGGGCTGCTTTTGTCCTGGAATTTGATCCGGAGTGGGACGTTTTTCTTGACTTTGCATAGTGCTTTCTTCTGAAAATAATAGATAGTTTGCTGCGGTCTGACACACAGACCAAGCTGAGGCAACAATACAAGAGACAGGATTTGACTGGATGCTGCTAAGGAGGGATTTAGTCGAGGCTAGAACTGTTCCTTCTGCGGATTTAAACGTCTGACTAAAGAGTGATTCAGCGAACCTAAATGAAACCTATACTGCAAGTTGAGTTGATACAAATTGATTCGTTAAGACCGGATGGAGGTTTTACCGCTGTGCTCCATTGCTTAGTGCCGAAGGAGAGCGACGCCAGGTACTAGGACGGTCTAGGAATTAAAGGTCGAGATGGTGCAGAGTTTTTGTCGCTTCCTCTGCTTTATAGCTACCGATGGAGGACGCAACTCCTCACCAGAGCGGTCAAAGGTGGCTACGATCTCGGCTTTAACTATTGGAAGAACAAGAATTTTTGGCAGTCAGCGCGAGTTATTCTTTATTTGATCTCTATAGTTTGGGCTATTACTTATTCTGTTCCAGCATCAGGCTGCTAGCCGCAGTTCTCCCCCACAACTAGACCTATCTGCTCACTGATGTAGCCAGCCGCGACTGAATTTCTAGGTGTACCAGTAGCGCATTCACATCCGCCGGATTGACGCCGCCAATACGAGTTGCCTGACCGATGGTGAGCGGCTTAACTTTAGCAAGTTTCTCACGGGCTTCTTTAGAAAGCGTGTCGATCGCGTGATAATCCAAATTTTCCGGCAGCTTCCGGTTAGTTTGCTTAGAAATCTGATCGATTTGATTTTGCTGCCGCTGAATGTAGCCGGAATACTTAATGTCAATTTCGGCCCCTTCTTTTTCAGCCTGATCTAGCTCTGGATTGTCTAGACCGTATTGCTCTAAATTGACGTAGTGAAAACCGGGGCGGCGCAGCAAGTCGGCTAAGGTGATGGAGCCTTTGATTCGCTGTTGGGTATCAGCCGCGATTTTCTCACCGACGGATTCATGGGCTTTGATGCGGGTGGCCTCCAGACGAGCCTTTTCAGCCTAATCGAAAAGTTTGATCCTGATAGGAGAGAATCGGAATTTTTTGGTCTTTGGTAGGATGTTGAACGCTTTTAATGTCAACATCTTGTCGCTTGAGAATAAACATAGCGCTGCCAATTCACTCCTAA
>JAAHIC010000222.1 GCA_010671965.1 Leptolyngbya sp. SIO4C5 | reverse complement strand
TGGAGAACATGGCTTAGTCATGTTCTCCGCAAAGCTTTTTGGGATCTAGCTGCAGTAAAAGCCCCTCTCAGAAAAACGTTAGAATTCTGGTGCTATCGTCTGCTGCTGGGTCAACCAGGCTGTTGGCTCAGAGTTGGTGTTTGCTAAGTGCAGAGAGTATGGATTGCAGGTTGTTATGGGCAGGCTATTTCAATTGATTGCGGTGCTGCTGAGCTTTGTAGGCAGCTTCTTCCTTACAAGCTGCTCTCTTCCTCAGGTGAGCGCTGAAGATCGGCTATTTCTAGATCTATCGCTAGACTATCTAGGTCGCTACGAGCTGCCGCAGCAGGACTTTGAAGGGGCGACTGTAGGCGGACTTTCTGCAATTACCTATGACGTCCAGCGCGATCGCTTTTATGTCCTATCTGACGATCGCGGCAATATTGCTCCGCCGCGCTTTTATACGCTGCGGCTAGATGTCCCCACCGCACCGACAACGGCACCAGGACAAATCGCCATTGAGCAGGTGACTCAGCTCAAAGATGCTGCGGGTAAGCCCTATGCCCCCAATCAGCTTGATCCTGAAGGGCTGGCCCTCTCGCCCCGCCAAAGCCTATTTGTCGTCAGTGAAGGCGATACGGCAGATATCCCCCAGCTTAACGAATACGATTTAGACAGCGGCCAGCTGCAAACCCGTTTTCGCCTCCCAGAACGTTACCTGCCAGAAGAGTCAGCCGCCAAGGGGGTCCAAAACAATCTCAGCTTTGAGTCTTTGACAATTAATGCTCTGCCGGGCAGTGCGGCTTGGGTAGAACCTTTTCGCGTCTTTTTGGCTACCGAAGGGCCGCTGCAGCAGGATCTAGACGCTGATGTTGCGATCGCCCCTAAAAATCGCTTCCTGCACTATCTCATCGGTCAGGATCAGTCTACGCTGATTTCAGAACATCTCTACCCGCTGGATATGGGACCAACCGGAACGTTGCTGACGGGGCTGAGTGAGCTGCTGACCCTAGATCAAGGGGGACATTTCCTGGCGATGGAGCGCTCTCTGGGCTTCAAAGGCTTTGATATTCGCCTATATCAGCTCTCCTCAGGCGGTGCCACCGATATTTCCACGGTTGAGAGTCTCAAAGGGGATGTGAGCGGTATTCAACCAATTCAAAAGCGTCTGCTCCTGAACCTAGCCGATTTGGATGTGCCGCTCGATAACTTTGAAGGGATGACGCTGGGACCAGACCTGCCTGGCGGCGATCGCAGCTTAATTTTAATCAGCGACAACAATTTTGAGGCCGATCAACCCACTCAGGTACTGGCATTTCGCCTAAAACAGTAGTTGTTAAATCCCGAACAGCAGGCTGATCAATCTGTGGATAAGGCGCGGCTAGTTAAAAAGGTAGGACCGATAGGGCTGAGCGAACAGAAAGCAGTCTCGGCGGCTTTAGTGGAAATGTTTGTCGAATAAGCGATCGCCCTTTGCAAACAATTCTAAAACCTGGCGGAAAGGCCAGAGCCGTTGTCGAAGCAAGATCATAGGTATGGCTCTGTAGCTCAGGAGGTCAGGAATGTCACGGCCCGACCGCGATCGCGCTTTCTATCGCTTCAGAACAACGGTCATTGCGGCTGCCAGTCTGTTAGTCATAAGCGGCAGTCGTGTCGCTTCCCTGCGGGCTCAAACTACTGACCCCAACCAGCCGACCACCGGCCAGCCGCCTACCGGCCAACCCACCACCGGCACCGGCCAGGTGGAAATATTTGAGCGCGATCCCGATATTCTGCCACCCGATCTAGCTCCTGCCGCCAACTTAACTACCCCTTGGCTGCTAGCTGACGGTCAGCCAGTTTTGGTGGGCGAGCCGCTGAGCCTAGCCCCCGCGATTGAACCCGTTGCCATTATTCGCGGCATTCTGCCAGAAGCGCCCTTGCTTAAGCTGGAGCCGACCAGCCCGGTAGATATCGCGCCTGCCTATCTGCCCGCTGGACTGCGGTTAGGGAGAGGACTCTTGGAGTTAGACCCTAGCTTATTTGCCAATTTTGATGCTTTGAATCTGGGACCGCTGACGCCCACGATTTTAATTTTGCCGGGTGAAGGTGGCAGCACCACCGTTCAGTATCAGATTATCTCGCCGGCTAACATTCCCAATCAGCCCCAAGTGGGTAGTGGGCCAGTGCAGACCCTGGCCCTATCGCCGCAGATGCAGTCCTGTCCCACCCTGCTGGAAACTCTGCGAGAAACAGCTCAGGAGCAGTCTCCTAGTCTCTACACGCCTCTCATTGAGTGCTACCAGCAGAATCTGGCGGTAGCCCGCGAATACCAAAATGCCGCTTGGGAAACTTACGCCCTCAACAACCTAGCCTCAATTCACTTTGTCCTGGCCGACTATGCTCAAGCCCTCAGCCACTATCAAGACCTTTTAGCCCTGTCGCAAGCCCGCTCAAACTCAGTTGAGGCAGGAATGGCTCAGTCGGGAATCGGCGCGGCCCATGCAGCGCTAGGCGACTACGAAAGCGCGATCGCTCACTATCAGTCTGCTTTAGCCCAGCTCCCCGAAGCCATTGTGCCGCAGTGGCGATCGCTGACTCTGCGGAACCTGGGCAGTGCCTATCTAGCTCAAAATCAGCTCCAGCCAGCGTTAGAGCAGCAGCAGCAGGCACTGGTCTTAGCGCAATCGATTCAAGATCGCTATGGAGAAGCTCAGGCTTTGGGAAATTTGGGCCATACCTACAGTCGTTTAGAACGCTATGGAGAGGCGGTAGCGGCGTATGAGCAGAGCTTGGCGATCGCCCAGGCTATCACCGATCCGCTGCAAACCGCTCAGGCATGGTTGGGCTTGGGAACGGTTTATAGCTACCAGCAGCAGTTTACTCAGGCGGAGGCCCCTTACCGAAAAGCGTTGCAGCTATTGCAGACCCTGGGAGCCAAGCTAGGAGAAGGCATTGCCCTGAATAATTTAGGCGATGTGCTGTCCCAACTGCGGCGCTTTAGCGAAGCCGAGAGGCTGCTCTATCAGGGCGTGACGGTGTGGGAGTCGCTGCGAGCCGGACTGGGCAATAACGACAGCTTCAAGGTGTCAATTTTTGAAACTCAGGCTGATACCTATCGCAATCTGCAGACAGTGCTAGTAGCGCAAGAGAAGTCTCTGCCAGCCCTAGAAGTGTCCGAGCGTGGCCGGGCCAGAGCCTTTGTAGAACTGATGGCGCGGCGGCTCGATCGCCCGCAGGCCAGCCTAGCAGCTCCCAGCGTTCGCCAGATTCAGCAGATTGCCGCTGCCCAAAATACCACAATCGTCACCTACAGCATTCTGCGAGATCAGTTTGTGCAGACGCCCCACAGCGCGGCTGTTCAGTTCACTCAGGAGGCCCAAGAAACCACGCTGTTGATCTGGGTGGTGCAGCCCAGTGGGGCGATCGCCCTGCGGCAGGTTAACCTCCAAACTGACAGATCGCTGACAGAGCAGGTAAGGGCAGTGCGAACCGCTTTAGGGGCCGGAGGCGATCGCAGTATCGGTGTTGTCGCCTCGCCTCAGCCTGTCAGTCAGGCAACAACGCCGCTGCGGGAGCTGCATCAGCGCCTAATGGCTCCCATCGCTGATTTACTGCCTGGGGATGCCTCGGCTCCAGTGGTGTTTATTCCCCAAGAAACCTTGTTTTTAGTGCCCTTTGCGGCATTGCAGGATAGCGCTGGCGAATATTTAGTGCAGCGTCATACCCTGCTGACCGCCCCGTCTATTCAAACTCTGTCCTTGACGCAGCAGCTCAACCAGCAGCAGTTTTCCCCCACCATGTCGGCGCTGATTGTGGGCAATCCAGCTATGCCCGCTTTACCAAATGCCACGCGATCGCCCCTAGCCGCTCTACCCGGTGCGGCCACAGAAGCTCAGGCGATCGCCCAGTTGCTCAACACTCAGGCCCTAGTGGGGTCTGCCGCTAGCGAAACCGTTGTCAAGCAGCAGCTTTCCCAGGCGCGGCTGGTTCACCTGGCAACTCACGGTCTGCTAGAGGATATTCCTGATCTGGGGATACCGGGGGCTTTAGCGCTGGCTCCTGGTGCTGGGGCCGACGGCTGGCTGACGGCCAGCGAAATTTTTAGCCTGCAGCTTCAGGCTGATCTGGTAGTGCTGAGTGCTTGTGATACCGGGCGCGGCACGATTACCGGCGACGGCGTGATAGGCCTCTCGCGATCGCTGATGGCGGCGGGGACTCCTAGCGTTTTGGTTTCGCTGTGGGCCATTTCTGACACCTCTACGGTTGACTTGATGACCGCTTTCTACCAGCAACTCCAGCAAACTCCCAGCTACGCCCAGGCACTGAGACAGGCCATGTTAACAACGATGCAGCAATATCCCCATCCACGCGACTGGGCCGCTTTTACCCTATCGGGCCAATCCCAGTAAATACGCGGTTATCAACTTTTTTACTTTTACTCCCTAAAGTTTAGGTCAAGGTGGTCAAGCCCAGTACTGAAGCTTTTGACTACCGACATTTTCACTGAAGGAGATTTCAGAAATGTCTCAAGATCTAAGCTGTCAAGTCATGGTGCCGTCACCCGTAGCGGCTTCGGCCTTTGAAGATACGCTGCCTATGCCAGCGCTGACTGGCCGCCTCACGGGCAAGGTGGCGATTATCACCTGCGTCGATACGCCTTTTCGGGCGGGGATTGCCCAGCGCTTTGGCGCGGAGGGCGCTCACGTCGTCGTCAACGGTCAGAGCGAAGAATCTTTGCACCGGGTAGTGAGCTACCTGCGGCGTAAGGGCTGCTCGGCCAGTTCGTATCTGGGTAATCTAGCCCAGCCTGAACATGCACTGCACTGTGTCCAAACGGCGATTCGCCAGTATGGTCAGATTGATAGTCTGATCTGCGGGGCTGAACCTCCCTCTTGGGCTTCTTTAGATAGCTATTTGATCAGCGAGTTTGATCAGGTCCTAGATATCCTGCGATCGACTTTCCTGATGATTAAATATTCGCTGCCCTACCTGAAGCAGACTTATGGCAGCATTATTGCGATCGCCTCTGAAACCAGCCTGGAGCATCCAGAAGCCGCTCCCTATGGGCTGGCGATGCAGGCCTGGATTACCGCCTTTATTGAGCGCTTCAATCAGGTGCAGTCTCACAGCGGTATTCGCGCTCACTGTCTTTGCTCCAAGCTAAAGCACTGGAATGACGATCTAACGCCAGTGGCTGAGCCGGAAGATGCTTTTGTCTTGCCGCCGGAAGAAGTGTCGCGGATGTGTGCCTATCTGGCTTCGGAGCAGGGGCGCAACGTCAGCGGTGCCCGCTACTTCTTTCAGTCGCAAATGTTCTCTGGCTTTAGAGCCTGAGCGGCGATCGCTAAATGGCTCTAGATCTGACAGATCTTTATCTATCCTTTTGTCCTACCGATCTTGCCCTAGCTTGTGAAAGCCAGTCCTGACAAGCCTTGGGCTGGCCCATCCCCAAATGCTATTACCAAAAATGTATAGGAGATTGACCCATGATTTTCAAAAAGACCGCCATTCCTCTAGCTTTCTTCTTAGGTTTGGTCAGCCTGAGCGCAGCCTGCCAGCCCTCAGAGACTGACGGCGTTGATCCCATGACCGAAGAAGCCCCTACCGAACAGCCCGCAGCACCCCCTGACGAACCCATCGATCCGGCGGCTGAGCCAGAGGACCCAACGTCTGAGGAAGATGCGAGTGAACCGCCGACAACGACGCCTTAGCCCTCAGGCTATTCAAGCAGAGTCAGCCTGTAGTTTGCGTATATATCAGGAGGCAAGGTCTAAAAACCGCTCCTGACAACCGCCTTAGGCTTCGGCCCTACTGACAAAGTTGACAATTGGAGTAAATCTCATGTCACAGCTTCCACTTTCACAACTCCGGTTTCCCTTGGCCGCCCTGATGCTGCTAGGTGGATTTAGTCGCCTGCAGCCCGCTAGGGGGGAAGCACCTGTACCCACTTTACCTAAAGTCTCTAACCGAACTATCAATGAGGCTTTGGGGTCTGAGAAACAGCGCTTCCTTTACGGCGAGAGTCCCGAAATAGGGCAGCTCGGTCAGGAATATATGGTGTTTGAAACTCAGGCAGATCAGGTCGTCGGTGCCTTTTACCGGCCAGCCTCAGACTATAGCTGTTTCTCCGGTACGCTCACGCCAAATGCAATGGAGCTAAACGTGCAGGAGCCGATGACGGCAACGTTCGTGCCCTTTTCGGTGCCTTTAGCCGATGAGGCCAGAGTGGCTACGGCTCAGCCCCAGCCGCTGATTGGCCAGTCCCCTAACTTGAGCAAAAGCTATCCGCTGGCACTAGACACCCAGAGTCAGCAGATTTTACAGGCTTGCAAGGGGGCGATCGCGCCGCAATAAAGCTTTGTTTCCGTTCGCTGCCAGGCTAAAACTTACCAGAGGCTGAATTGTCTCCCTGCTAGTTTTTAGCCTGCCAGCAAAATCGGTCTTAGGCGCGATACGCCCGCGATCGCTTTTTGCCTCAATAAGCTTATCCAAGCGTTGTGGCCGCTATGCGAATTTTATTAGTTGAGGATGACGAGAGAATTGCTGATGCCCTGGCGGAGGAGCTGGGGGATCAGCACTACGTCGTGGAAGTCGCCTACGATGGCGAATCGGGCTGGGATTTGGCCGAAACCTTCGAGTTCGACCTGATTTTGCTCGATGTCATGCTGCCTAAGATTGACGGCGTGACCCTGTGTCAAAAGCTGCGCACCAAGGGGGACTCTACGCCGATTTTGATGCTGACGGCAAAAGATACCGTCAGCGATCGCGTTATCGGTTTGGATGCCGGTGCTGATGACTACCTGGTCAAGCCTTTTGATCTCAAGGAACTCTCGGCCCGCATTCGTGCCCTGATTCGCCGGGGCGGCGCCACTTTGCCACCAGTGCTGAGCTGGGGTGATTTGCGCTTAGATCCCAGCACCTACGAAGTGTTTTATCAGGATGAACAGGTGCCGCTAAGTCCCAAGGAGTACAGTCTTTTAGAGCTGTTTCTGCGCCACCAGCGACGGGTTTTTAGCCGCGCCCAGATTGTAGAGCAGCTTTGGTCTTTTGAGGTGATGCCAGAAGAGGCTACCGTCAAAGCCCATATTCGCGGCCTGCGACAAAAGCTGAAGGCGGTGGGCGCTCCTGATGACCTGATTGAAACTGTCTATGGCTTAGGCTATCGGCTCAAAGAAACA
>JAAHIC010000221.1 GCA_010671965.1 Leptolyngbya sp. SIO4C5 | reverse complement strand
TTTCTAGCTGCTGTACCGCTGGTGTCGGCAGAAAATCAGAGATAGGATCCATAAGTCGTTCCTGAAGAATTTGCTAGGGAATGAAGTGAGAGGTTTAGCAAGAAGTAGCTTCAAGCAGGGCCTCGTCAGCGCGAGCGCTCTCTAGCGGGCTAGCGCTTCCCAGGCGCAAGCGATGAAGGGCAATCTCAAACATCTCAGCCTTCATCTCGGCGGCGGTGGCACGCTCTAGATATTCAGGGCAAAGCTGTTCATACTGCGCGACAAACTCCTGGCTTTTGGTGAGAGCTGCCAGCAACTCGCTGCTGTGCTCTTGGAGCTGCTGGCTGTGTCCCTGCTGTTCAACCAATCGGGTTTGAAGCTCTATCAGCTCCTGTTCTAGCTGATAGAGCTGTCCCCGCAGATTTTCCTTTCCCTTTTCAGCTAGGACAGCTTGCTTAGCGGCTTCATCACGGTCTCTTTCAGCACTAGCCACTCTTTCATTCGCTGTAGTGATTAGCTGCTCTTGCTCAGCAGACAGCTTCCTAATCAGACGGCGATCGCTCAGCATCACCGTGAGAGTGCCTAGAAAAAAACTATTGGTGGCTAGCGTTGCTAGCAATCCAGCCTTCTTGTGAACTGGAATCAGGCACAAACTCAGCATGAGAGCCAGAGCTGAGCTGCCTAGAACGATCGAACTGGCGGGTTGACGTTGCATAATTGGATCACTCCTTTGATTTTGGGGTAACCCCGGTCTGCTTTGGTTGGTTTGGCCGGGGTTTGAGATTTTTGTAATTTCCCGTTTCGCTCTAGAGAGCGACCAGAGAGCGGTTGGCGGCTCGAAGTGCAGAGATAGCAGCCTGTCATAGAAGCTCTCTCACCTTTTGCGAGAGAGCTGGCAGCGTTCTGATTTCTTTGGCAATCGCTCTAGCGCCATGAGTTGAACAAAGCGCCTCAAGCACATCTCGCAGATCGTACTCTTTCAGCGTTTGCAGAGCATCGCGGTGAAGTTTTGCTGGGGTAGTAGGCATCATGACCTCTCAATACTGGGGCGGACACAGGAGACGGATTGACCTGGACGCCTGGACTTTTTAAGCGATTTACCAAGACATCCGGGACATCTGCCTCATTTTGCGAGACGATTTTCAAGCAAAACTGAGGGAAAACGGCTGTTTCTGATCAGGCTTGTCCGGCCATCGCGTCTTGCTTTATAGGGACACGTCCGCAGTTTGAGCACACAAACTTACGCCGTCCATCGGCATAGCGGCCCTTACCGCGAAATTTGGCATGACCGCAGTAGACGCATTCGGCGTCTGGGGCCGTCTCGACGCCTAAGAGTCCCAGAGCTACCTGATTTTCAGTAGGAGCCGTAATTGTTGCCCCTGTCGGAAATTCAACGCCTTCTAGCTGGCCCACGTAGCTGCTGTAGGCCGGAAGCTGGATGAAGAACGGTTCGGCTTCCCGTGGACTGACTACCAGCGCTATCCGGTAGGCATCGGGAGAAACGACTTTGCTGGTGGGGTCAGTCGGGTACGCTGACTTGCCTTCTGCCTCGTTCAGCTCCACGCAGAGCTGATTGAGCGCGTCTAAGCGCTCCTCAAAAGCTTTCATCTGATTACCCTTGAGATGCTTATTGATCCACACCTTCGCCGCTGTCGCCGTGAAAACCTGCGTGGCGTTCTCAAAGTCTTCTGCCATCAGTTTGGTAGCGTTGCCGGTCTTGCGGTTGGCCTGAGAACCACCGCTGACGCCAGAGACATTCGCCCCCTGCCCCGCTGTCAAAAAGCCCATGCGCGTGTGGTCTGAGAGCTGATAAAAATCTTTCATCACTAGGCCCAGCTCTGGGTAGTCGCGGGCGATCGCGTTGATTTCATCCACCATCACCGTGATGAACGGCTTGTTAGCGGTTCCGGGCAGGTCGTTGCGGCGGCGCTGGAACTCGGCGTGGGCTTCTCCTAGCCATGAGATCGCGGCCTCGATGCCGTCGCTCCCCGGCGGCACCACCCCTGGCACATGGAACCAGTCTTTGGGACTGCCGGGTATCGGGTTGATTAGCCAGAGCTGACCTTTCTGGAGCTGGGCGATCGCGCAGGCGATCAGCTCCAGTAGAGGTGATTTGCCGCCCGTTGAGCCAGCTACTACCCGCACCCTGGGTACGAACTTGAGCGCCACAACCTCCTCAAACTCTGCCGCACTGTAGCAGACCAGCTCCGTGAAGCGCTCGGCTACCAGCTCAGCGCCCACGGCTTCTGCTTTGGCCGCTGCTGAATTTGACGCGGAGCGCTTTCTACTCTTGGCTGAGCGGGACTGGCTCTCGCCAGGGGTAGAAAGCGTCACCTCTAGCAGGAAGTTGCGAGGGTCTAGCTCAAAGTCCTCGGAGCTGAGCCGATGCTGAGAGACACCCCAGGCTCCTACTTCCTCACAGATTTTGTCTATCTCTGAATCGGTCAGCTTGGTGGTGCCGGCATTGCGATCTACTTTGAAGCGCAGCCGGAAACCACCAGGAATCTTGATGCTCTCGACGGCATCTAGAATCACGCTATGGGCAGCAAAGTGCTCAATTAGACGGTTGCCTGCCTTGTCGATGGACGTTTCACCAGGAAACTGACGCGGGGCTTGCAGCACTTCAATTAAAGCTTCAGCGTCCACGATACGCTGCTGCAAACTGGCTAGTTCCTGCTTGAAGCTGTCCTCAATCACGTTGAAGCCGACTTCAACCTGAGAAGACCGCTCAACCCACTGGGACGCTTCCGAGACGTAATCATCGCGTAGTTGCTCAAACTCAGCATAGATAGATTGCTTCTCGCCTTCGTGAGTAGTGCCGAGTTCCAAGTCTCGGATGCCCGACCACAGCTTGCAGTAGCTCAGCGTCATCTCCTCCAGCAGGGTCAGGAAAAAGCTATAGGCATCGTCATGGCAATCGCACTCTTCACTCATAGCGTTGACGCGATCTCGAAGGCCCGCGTCATAGGCCACCAGAGACTCCCGGTAGTGCGTCCACCGCTTTTTCTCTGGCTCCTCCAGCTCGACTGGCTTGCCTGCATACTCCAAATCAGTCACCGGACGATTCGGGTCGAAGCGATCGCAGATGGCAATGAGTCCCTGAAATAAAGGATTCCAAACGTCGAGGATCTGAACCTCAATCGCGTCTAGGTGGACGGCGAGGTCATAGCGTTTTTCACTCAGACGGGATTGAGCTTGTTCGAGGGACTCCTGCATCTGGGCTAGACGCTGCGAGAGCGTCTTGACCTGCTCTCGTCGCCGCTCTAGCTCCGTCTGGTTAGCGCTGTCTCTAGCAGCTAGCTCAGCTACTTGCACTTGCAAACGGCTCAGTTGCCCCGTCATTTGGCTGGCTTCAGCCTGTAGACTGCGGATTCGCTCCTGGCGATCGCTTGCTTGGCTTTGAGCCTCTGTTAGCTTTTGCATCAGCTCTCTCTGAGATGCCTGCAAAGCATCACGATCACGGGTCAGCCTGTCGATTTGGTTTTGGCTTTCCTGAGCCGTAGTTGCCAGCCGATGCTCCCAATCGTTGTTGCTCTGCACCAGCAGCGTTATCGCGGTCTGAGTGGCGCGTTTGCGGCTGGACTTCAGAGCGGCAAAGGACAGTCCCGTCGTCCCCAATCCCGCGATCGCTATGCCCGGATTCTGAAACAGAATGCCGCTGAGCAATGAAATCGATAGGGATGTGCCACTGGTCAGCCATACCAGCGTAGACAGGTAGCCAAACCTGGAATGCACCTTCTGGTGGCGCTGTTTCTCTTCTTTACCGCGTTCCCGTTGCGTTTTCATGAGGATGCTCCCTCGAAATGAAGTAGTGAGGGACGCCCGCTGGCGTCCCGTCTCGTTCTAGGCCGATAGCTCTAAGGACTGAGCCTTCATCAAGGCTTGCTGGGCTTGAGCCTTGAGTCCCTGGATCTCGTTGCGCACTTTGACAAGCTCGATGTCTGTCCGCTCTTGCAGCAGTCCTGTCTTAACCTGCTCGCCAGACAGCTTGATGTTGGCTTGCTCATTGCGCTGAACGGCAGTAGCAAACTTAAGCCGCTCGGTGCTCAGGTCTACAACAGCAGTCGCGGCACTCACCTGTTTGCGCTGCGTTGTCAGTGTCTCTTTCAACGCCGTAAAGCCATCTCCCAAAGCTTTCTGGTAGCTCGTGTGCGTCTTCATCACCGCTGAGATGAAGTTATAGCCTGTCTCAGCGACCTGCTGCGCCGCTATCATCTGGTGATAGTCTTCAATCCGCCGATCCGCTTCTGAGCGCTCCATTCGAGGTGCTGAAGAAGTTCCTGGATCATAGATATCAGACGGAATTAGGCTATTGGGATCATGGGCCGGAATGTTGTAAGGCAATTCAATCGAATCGCTAAAATTACCTATTTGGGACGGTGTACTAGGAGTCAAACCACCTCCGGAGACATGGGGAGTCTTAGCAGTGGAGCGACGAGTACGTTTCTTAGTCAAAGGATTCTTTTCGGCCATTAATTTTTCTCCTGATGATATGTAGGGCTAATTCGACTTTTGCTCGCTGCGCACAGGTCGCCGCTAAACGAGTTTGCTGGACGCCGACCTGGACGGCGCTCGCAGCTAACTGGCTATCAATAGCGGCTTGCTCAGCCCTCTGGATGGCTCTCTGAAGCGCTAGATTGCGGTAAATCAATACTTCGTGGCGATTCATGATGAGCCTGAGCCTGTAGCCAAATAAACACAGCAGCGATCGCCACGATAATTACGCTGACGCTGGTGATTCTTCCTCGGCGGCGGGCTGTGGCTTTCCCGGCAGCGTCCCGGCCTCAGCAGCTTGAACCGTCGCTTTGAAGGCTTGCTGCTTAGTTTCGAGCGCAGCGTAGCCTAGCTGGACACCTCGTAACTGATACTCCTGTAAAAGCAGCTGATCGCTGATACTAATCGCTTCGCGGTACTGAGCATTCAGTGCTTGAGTTCGCTCATATTGTTGCTGCATCTGCTCAATAGCTTGCTGCTGCTGCGCTTCAAACACAGCGAGGCGTTGCTGCTGCTGCGCTAGATAAGCCATGTCATCGCCAGCTGGAACAGGACTGGAAACAGAGGGAAGCGTCAGTGAGGAGCCGAGGTGCACGCTCAAACCGCTAGTAACCGCGTCCTCTAAAACTTCAGTCGGGCTGAGCGGCACTTCTTGCTGGTTATCTAAAAAGTGCTCCTGAGCGGCAATTTGAGCCGCTGATGACAAACCTTCAGCCGTATCAAATCCATTCTCATGTAGCCAACGGCGAACGCTAGTTTTGGGTAATTTGTGCGTTTTGCAGAATCCGCTGAGTGATTGCATGGCATAAAATCCTTTGAATCATTGTTGGTACTGGCTTGGAACGAAGCGGAACAAGGTTGGTACAGACTGCAACATTCCGACCCTGTTCCAGTTCTGTGCCCATACCGTTCTCAATCATTTCAACATACATTAGCATAGAATTAACATAGAATTAATTGGTTTAATTATCTGTTTCTATGTTTTAGTCGTAAGAAGGGCCAAGAGAAGGATAGAATTTGCATGTCAGACAATACGACCTGCTTCATGAGCAAAAGAACAACTATTGTGCTGCCTGATCAGGTCTTCGATGACCTGGAAAAGTGGGCTGATCAAGAAGGAAGACCAACCGCTAACCTTGCAGCGTTTCTAGTTGAGCTATCTGTTAGAGCGAAATTTCCTGAGAAGTATCCCTCTGCAGCCAGGCCAGGCAGTTAGCTGAGCGATCGCAGTAATGACCGACTCTCTCAAAGCCAATAGAGAATCCATCACGATTGGATCAACAACCATTGATGGCTTCATGCTGCCGGATGGCAGTTACCGAATGTCAATTACCCAGGCAGCTCAATCAGTGGGACTCAAGGTTCAGAACGCCTCAGATTTTTTGCGCTCAAAAGCTCTCAAATCCCTACTGGGAGAAGGGTATACGCCTCAGACTTCTCAAGTAGAAATTGAATCTGAAGCTCAAAGCCGAGGGCAAAGTCGGATAATAGGATTACCCTTAGAAGTTGTTGTAGCCTATTGGCATTGGCAATCATTTCGCGGAAACAGAGCTGCATTAGTACTTTGCTTAGCTTTGTCTACTGAATCGCTAGAACGTCGATTTGATAACGTTTTCAGAATTATTCGAAGCGAGGCTGAATACAACGATCGCTTAACACAACGCATTCAACAGCTAGAAACTGATTTAGAACAGTTAGGTGAGACCTACTCCGAGCCTGATATGTTGCAAGAGCACATCAACCGACTAGAAGAACAGATTAAACAGCTAGGTGGTGAGCCGTGGCAGCTACCCGGTAACGACGAAAAGTGAGGCGATTGCCAAATGTCTGAAAGGCTAGACCGAATTGAAGCTTTGTTGGAGCGCATGGCTCAGCGACACGAAGCTGATCATCAGCAGATGATGACTGAACTACAAGAAACGAAGGTCATTACAGATAGTAATGCTAAGGCAATCGCTGCCAATAGCACAGCGATCGCTGAACTCAGAACATCCATTGCTGAAACTAAAGCAATTACCGACTCTAACGCCAGAGCAATTGAAGCTTGGGGACTGCGGATCGATGACGAGCGTACTGAGACGGTAGATGCTGAAGTCGAACTTTTGAGTCAAATCCAAGAAACCAGGCAAAACATGAATGATGGCTTTTCTCAGCTTGGTCAAGCAGTTCAAACCGTGACAAACACTCTTTTCAGCTTGATGCAGCAAATAGCCGATATGCAGCGCAGAGCTAGCTAACGAAATCTGACATCAGGCAGCCGCAAATGTTCGATTGCTCAAGAATGGGCCAATCAAAGAACGAAGCTTAACTTTTGTTTAACTTTAATTTGCTTTCTACGCTTTCAGGTCTGTCTGTCTCTTACTATTGCTCTCTAGGCGAGTACGGCAACCGTCTGAGACTACAGATAAAAGCTTGGTAATCTCTTCGTCATTTGCCTGCACTATGTATGCCTTAAGCTGTGCCAGTAATAGCGTCGAACTAAGTAAACGTCTCTTGTTAGGGTCGCTATCAACCATCTCATCTTCAAGGAATAACGAAAAAAAGTGTAGATAAGCTTCAGGAGGGAGACCTGCCAACAAGCGATAAAGCGTTTCACTTCTAATTTCTTGTTGCCGATTACGGAAATAGCTAATTGTCGCTTCCGAAACCCCTGTCTGCTGAGCTAGGCTTCTAACCGAACGCTCGAAGTTTTA
>JAAHIC010000220.1 GCA_010671965.1 Leptolyngbya sp. SIO4C5 | reverse complement strand
AAATCTGAGACTGATCAAAGACCTCAATTTCCTGCCAGTGCCTTCGTTTGCAAACGATTTGAAGCTGACGGTGGCAGAATTATTTGCTTGGCTTCTGCTCTAAGGCGATCGCCCTGGGCAGCGTTTTAATTCTCTCAGCAATCCCCACCTCAAAGCTTTGCAGAAAAGTACATTACGGCTGTGCCTAACAGCCCCCTTACCGGATTGTTTGTTTATTGTTCACCGACTTACGATAAAGCCGCGACCAGATCCCGGTGCACTGTCTCACTGGAGGCAATCACCAGTCCCGGCCACTGGTAGTCCTGGCAGGCGTGCAGGGGGGGTAGAGCTGAGCCATCATGAGTCGTAACCCAGTATCCGGCTTCTCTAGCGATAAAGGCGAGGGCAGCGCCGTCAATAAACTTGCCTGCGGAGAGAATCGCCCCGGTAAGATCACCGCTCAGCAATCCGTTGACATTGGGAATTGGCACGTCCTTAGCGTAGTCGGTTTTAACGCTGATCACCCGATAGCGATCGCCCAACTGAGCTGCCACCTTTCCCATCTGCCAGCCGAGCAGTACCGTATCCTGTTTGGCTGCTAGCCGCAGTGGCTGACACTGATCCAGCGTGTCCAGCAGCGTTCCCTGCAAGGCTCCTTCTCCCCGTAGAGCATAGTAGTAGGTATTTTGGGCCGGACTGATGGCTAAGACCGCTTCAAAGTCATCGGCATTGAGGATGCTGAGAATAATCTGATAGTTGGGATGACCATCTAAGTAAAACCGAGTACCATCAATCGGATCGAGGGTGATTAAATAGTCTCCCTGCGGCCCTAAGTCGATTGCCCGGAAATACTTGGTGTTGTAAGTCTTCTCATACTCTTCGCCATAAAAACGTACTTGGGGAAACAGCCCCAGCAGCGCCACTTCCACAAAGGTCTGAATCGACAGGTCAGCATCGGTAAGGGCTGTCGCAAAAAAGTTATCGCCATAGTCTTTGTCGGGATGGGCGGCGATCTGAGTTTGAATCTGCTGGGCGTAGGCGGCGGCGACCCGCAGGTGGGGCAGCAGCACTTCTAAAATGTGGCGGGGGGTAGGCTGGTCTGACATAGGGGTTAAGCTTGAGAGCAGCTAGGCGATCGCGTCGGTTTCGGCTAGGGAAAGCTGGGTTAAAACTTCACGGCAGTAGTCACTAAACAAGTGAGAGGTGCGAAATGCCTGATCGCGGGGATAGGGCGCATCAATGGCAATGTCGGCCACGACTCGGCCCGGCTGAGCGGCCATCACCACCACCCGATTAGACAGATAGACTGCCTCGTAAATATTATGAGTGACAAAAACAACTGTCCAGTGATACTGCTCCCACAGGCGCAACAAATCGCTGTTGAGCTTGCTGCGGGTCATTTCGTCTAAGGCGCCAAACGGCTCGTCCATCAGCAGCACATTGGGATGGGTCACCAGAGCGCGGGCGATGGATACGCGCATTTTCATACCGCCGGAGAGCTGGCGGGGATAGCGCTGGTCAATTCCGGCTAAATCGACCAGGTGCAGTGCCTGATAGATATCGGCGCGGGCGGCAGTGAGCGATCGCCCTTTAAGCTTGAGCGGCAGATGCACGTTGTCCATCACCGTAGCCCAGGGCATCAGCGCAGCATCCTGAAAGACAAAGGCTAGCTCCGGCTCTGCCTCTCCTCGCCGCCAATGAATATCGCCACGGCTAGTTTTTCCCAGCCCAGCCATCAGTTTCAGCACCGTACTCTTGCCACAGCCAGAAGGGCCTACCAGACTGACAAACTCGCCCTGTCGCACCTGCAAATTGACATCCTGCAAGGCCACCGTACCGTTGGGATAGACCTTGCTGACCTGATTGAGGGTGATTAGGGGTGGAGAAAACATGGTGAGACGATAACACACCTGACTCAGGTTAGGCAGACTCTCAGAGGTGACAAGTTAACAGCAATACGGACTCATACCAGCTTTGTGAACTAGCGCTACCTATCGGCATTCCACCGCCTGCGGCACCTTACCCTTGGCAAGGGGAGGTTGGGAGGGGTCTAACACCCCTAAAAATCAGAGCGCGGTTAGACAAGCACTGCCCAAGCTCAACAAAGTTTCAGCCGGAATCCAGTCACAGTGCTATGCTAATCACGCTGAGCAAAGCCTCTGTATGACAGCCGTTACGTTTTGGGATCTGAATTGACTATGCAGGTGCAGTTCCGCGAGTGTGACTTTTTTAATCTGTGGATTTGGCTCGAACTCAGCACCGTTCCTTCCCAGACAGAGTGCCAGTATATTGAGGAAGTGTTTAACTCCTGGTTTTTTATCGGCAAGCTGGGTGGCTTTAACGCTGAGAACCTACAGGTGCAGGAAACCGGGCTAGAAATCAGCTATTTAGAATATGAAGACGATACGGCAGACGAAGCCCTGATGTCAGTGATGCACAACATGGGGGAAGTGCAGTTTCAGGGAGTTTGGGCGCGCTGCTGGTTCGACCTGGGGACAACAGACGCGATCGCCCTAGACGTGTTGATCAACACGCTGCAGCAGTTCAGCAAGGATTATGTCTATCTAGAGCGGCTAATCGTTGGCGGCGAAAATGAAGACTGGCCGGTTCCGGGCAGTGGACAGCCCGCCTTCTACGATGCGGATGCTTAGACAGGGAGATAAATCTGACTATCTCAGGACGCCAAAGGGCCTAATTTTCGGTTTACTGGGCAGCAAAGAGTCTACCTTAAACCGTTGCTGCCATGTCTGCCACGCCTCGCATTATTTCCCTAATTCCCAGCGTCACCGAAATTGTTGACCTGCTGGGCTGGTCTCAGGCGATTGTAGGCCGCTCCCATGAGTGTGACTATCCGCCAGAGATTCAGGATCGCCCGGTCTGCACCGAACCCAAGTTTGAGCCAGTGGGAACGAGTCAGGAAATTCACGACAACGTCATGCAGGTGCTGCAGTCGGCCCTGAGTGTCTACAACGTCAAGGTTGAGCTGCTGGATTCCCTGCAACCTACTCATATCTTGACTCAAGCCCAGTGTGAGGTCTGCGCGGTTAGTCTGTCAGACGTGGAAGCGGCGATCGCCCAGCTTACCCACGGTCAGCCCCAGGTAATTTCCCTAGAGCCAGCGGTATTAGCCGATCTCTGGCAGAATATTCGCCAGGTCGCTCAGGCGCTAGGCGGAGACGCCGCCCAGGAAAAAGCAGAGCAGGCGATCGCCTCTCTGCAGGCCCGGATTCAGTGCTGTCAGGATAAAGCCACCTTTATAGCAGAGCGTCCCACTGTAGCCTGTATTGAATGGCCCCAGCCGCTCATGGCGGCAGGCAACTGGATACCTGAGCTAGTCGAGCTGGCGGGAGGAGACTGTCTCTTTGGAACGGTGGGGGAGCACTCCCCCTGGCTGCAATGGTCAGACCTCGTCGCCGCCGATCCCGACATCATCGTCGTTATGCCCTGCGGCTATGACCTAGACAAAACCCGCCAAGAAATCCTGCCCCTGACGCAAAAGCCAGAGTGGGAACGCCTCAAGGCCGTCAATACCCAGCGGGTTTATCTCACTGACGGCAACCAGTATTTCAATCGCCCTGGCCCGCGTCTGGTAGATTCCTTGGAAATTCTGGCCGAAATTTTTCACCCCGACCTGTTTGACTTCGGCTATCGAGGACGGGCTTGGCAAAAGCTCTGAGTGCCCGCAAAATTTTGCGTCATCATAGATTTGTTTCAACTCGCCTGTCCATCATGCCCAAACTGAGTCTTCGCGGTCGTCTATTTTTCTCCTACCTGCTGGTGATGGGCATTGGCATTGCAACCTTAGCCGGACTGGGCTGGCTCTACGCGCCTCGGCTGTTTGTGGTTTCCCTAGAGCGGATTGAGGGACGCGGCTTCCGCATCCAGCAGATGAAAACGCAGCTGCTCAAGGGCTTTGAGTTTGCCTGGACGCGGGGTATGTTCTGGTCGATTGTCATGGGAGGCACGACGGCGGTGGCCCTGAGCTACTGGATGTCGCGCCGGATCGTCCGTCCCCTGCTGCAGCTTGAAGCCGTCACCGAAAAGTTTGCAGCCGGACACTTTGAGGAGCGAGTGCCTAGTTCCGATATTCCAGAGCTGAATCAGCTCGCAGCCAGCTTTAACCGCATGGCAACAGAGATTGAGGGGGTAGAGCAGCGACGCCGAGATCTCGTCAGCGATCTGACCCACGAACTGCGGACGCCTTTAACCATCGTGCGCGGCTATCTAGAAGGTTTAGCTGACGGCACCCTAGATCCCTCGACCGAGATCTACCAGCGCCTGACGCGAGAAACCGTACGCCTGCAACGACTGGTCAACGATCTGCAGGAACTCTCTAAGTTAGAAGCCGGTTATTTACCCATTCACAAACAGCAGTTTGATTTGGCCCCGCTGCTGCAAAACCTCGTGCAGCGCTTCAGCGATCAGGTTTCAGATGAACAGGCACTCAATCTATGGCTAGACTGTCCGCCGACGCTGCCTGCCGTCAAGGCCGATCCGGAGCGGGTGGAGCAGATTTTGGTAAATTTGCTCAGCAACGCCCTGCGCTACACCGCCAAGGGCACGATCACGGTGAGCGGCTGGGCTGAGTCAGAGCGAATTTGGGTGGCGGTCAGCGATACTGGGGAAGGCATTGCCGCTGCGGACTTACCTCATGTGTTTGAGCGATTCTGGCGGGCCGATCGCTCCCGCGATCGCCATTCCGGCGGTACAGGCATTGGCCTAGCCATCTGTCAGCGCTTGGTGCAGCTCCAGGGCGGTGAGATTACGGTAGAGAGTCAGCTCGGACAGGGCAGCCAGTTTCGCTTTTGGTTGCCGACTGCCCCTAAGCTAAAAAATGCCAAGCCCATCTAGCGGCGATCGTAAGAATGCCGTTGTTTTGGTTATAGTTAAGGGGGGCATTTTAATCTGGCCTTCTAAGCTTCGGTAGTAATGCAGAAATCTTCTCCACCCCAGCTGTCCGACTTTCAATCCTCTGCCAACCGCAAGAGTCAGCTTAGAAATCTTTGTCGATCAGGTCAGCTTTTTCGCGATCGCTACCGTATCTTGCGAGTGCTAGGGCGTGGTGGCTTTGGGGTAACTTTTTTAGCTCAGGATGCGGCTCTGCCCGGCTCGCCGCTGTGCGTGATCAAGCAGCTTTCACCCAAGGTCAGAAACCCTTTATCTCTAGAGCGAGCCAAAGTCCGCTTTAAGCGAGAAGCCCGCATCCTGTCGCAGTTAGGCAGCCACTCCCAGGTGCCGATGCTGCTTGACTATTTCATGATCAAGGGCGAATTTTTTTTGGTGCAGGAGTTTGTGCAGGGGGATACGCTGGCTAAAGAGGTGCGGCGGTCGGGGATTCTGAGCGAGCCCAAGGTGAAGCAGTTTCTGCAGGAGATCCTGCCGGTTGTGCGCTACATTCACCACCACCGGGTAATTCACCGCGACATCAAACCGCCGAATATTATTCGCTGCCGGGACTATCAGCGCCTAGTACTGATCGACTTTGGGGCGGTTCGAGAATGTATTGCTGAAGCCGATGAATCAGGCTACCGGGCTCCGACGACTCAGTTTGTCGGTACGATGGGCTTTGCTCCGCCCGAACAGCTAGCCCTGCGGCCAACCTATGCCAGCGACATCTATGCCCTGGGTGTCACCTGTCTCTTTTTGCTCACGGGCAAATCTCCGATTGAATTTGACGGCAACGCTAAAACGGGTGAACTACACTGGCAAAAATCGGTGGATATCGGCCCTCATTTTGCCTCTGTTTTAGCCAAGATGCTGAAGCCAGATGTGCGCGATCGCTATCAGCAAGTAGAAGAGGTGGAGCGTGCCTTACAGCTTGAGCCGTATTACAGCAGTCTGTCAGACTGTCTCAATACCCAGCCACGGGCCAACTCCAGTTTTGAAATGGAGGCAGTGACGCCTATGGATAGCTACCTCACCCCAATTCAAAAGCGGGCGGCAGCCATTCGCAGTTGGCGATCGCGCCGCAAGGCCAAAGAATCAACTAAACCCCGGCACGGCCTTTCTAACAGCATGAGCTTTCCGCTGTAGGGACGCGGTCGGGACGCGATCGCGCCCCGACGACAGACTGACTATTGGCGGCTTTTCATCAGTTCGACAATTCGATCTAACCGCGAAACCATCTTGGTCTGCTGAGCCACAATTTCAGCCGTTCGCGGCACCGACTCGAAGAAGGCTTTATCAACCAAATCTAGGTCAGTCGCTTCCTCCGGGAATCGCAGCTTACGATTGCGCTCTAGCACTGGCGTGATAGCGCTGGCTAAAATCAGATCTGCGATCGGCAGCGGCAGCTCTATCATTTGCAGCGGCCCCGGTGTGGGAATAGGAATTTCAATTTCCCGCTGTAGCTCTGGCACGATCAGATCAATGAGCCACTGATTGACGATACACTGAGGCGCATACTGTCCCAGCGCATCGCGGGCAATTCCCCCCAACACCCAGGGTGTCAGCAAGGTGAAGTCC
The DNA here is from genome assembly GCA_010671965.1 of Leptolyngbya sp. SIO4C5. GTDB lineage: Bacteria > Cyanobacteriota > Cyanobacteriia > Phormidesmidales > Phormidesmidaceae > Sphaerothrix > Sphaerothrix gracilis. The sequence goes on along the minus strand of JAAHIC010000220.1, from coordinate 723 downwards.
AGTTCCACCAGAGGTGCCCGCCAGCTGGCAAAAATGACCACGCCGTTGCGCATCTGAGATTGCTTGGCTTTGGGCGCTAGCCAGGCGGCTACATTGAGGAAGTAGCGCTCAATCGGATCAAGGCGAGCGGCTGAAAATCCATTTAGGTTAATGTCGAACCAGTGGTGCCAGGTACTGTCAGCAATAATGCGTCCGACATCGGCGCGATGGCCATCATAGGCACTCACTAACCCTACTTCGCGCCCTACGTCCGCGGAAGGGTCTTGAATTCTGCCCCAGGCCACCACTTCTACCTGAGGCTGAAAGCCATTTTTAGAGGGCCAAATGCTGCTGGGATAGCTCGTGGGCGCGATCGCCTCTCCCTCATGCTGGTGATCCGGAAAAATACGAATCGGCCCATCTGCACCGCATAAAACCGGGTGGGGATACTTTTTCAGCACCAGGCTGGGCTGATAGCTCCACTGGTAAAAGTATTTCAGGCGAATAGCTTGCGGAAAATCATCACTTTGATCAGGAAAGGTGTAGACGCCATCGACCCCCGGACGCAAAGTGCTATTCCAGGTGGGAGCAGAAGCAGGAGGGGCAGGATACTGGCGCATTTCTCCCGCTCGCTTAATAGCGCCAGCAATGCCTTGCCCCAAAGAAGCATGATCGCCAGCAGAAATCAGCGCTGTGAATGCCTTCATGGATGAGGGCGGTGGGGTACTGCATACTGGCGATCAT
>JAAHIC010000022.1 GCA_010671965.1 Leptolyngbya sp. SIO4C5 | reverse complement strand
ATCTCAGCTTATCTGGACTTCTTTCTAGCAAGCCCAAAATTACCGCAAAGGCTTTACAAACTGGGCGATGGTTGATGCGGACTTCAACTTTTGTCCCCTGTTTGTAAAGCCTTTGCGGTAATTTTGGGCTTGCTAGAAAGAAGTCCAGATAAGCTGAGATTTAACCGAAGGTTGTCTGCAGCACCTATCAATTGCTAAGCGATGCATTCTCAAAGCCAGCTACCGTCGATCAAAGAGACAGACAGCGTTTTAGGGACGTTGCCTCAGCAAGCAAAGGAGTGGCTGGAGAGCTTGCCCTGGGCACAGCGGCGCTATGTGCTGTCGCTCTGTCACCTGATGTGTGCCACCCCGCCTGAGATGCAGGCTCGCTTTTTAGACGAGTATACGGCTGATGGGCTGATCTCCCGCATTATTCAAGACCGAGATACCCAGCAGCGAGTCAACAGCTACTTGCAGCAGGTGCATATCAAAACCCATCTAAGTGAGCCAGTTATTAGACGCTATATCCGTCAGTTTTACGTCCATTCAGCCCAGGATTTACGCCAGCAGCCAGGTCTTTATTTAGAGTCCGCCTTGAAGCTGGTTGTCAGTACTGAAGAGCGTAATAGCGTTTTTCACTACATCTTAGGGTTTGAGATGATTAAGCTCATGTTTCGCATGAGCTGGTCGCAGCACGAACGGCTTTACCGCCTACAGATTAGCCAAGAAGACTTTATTCGGCAGTATATTCGCCCGATTCAGCACGCTCATCGACTCAATGGGTTAGTTGTCCCCAAAGACGAAGGACTGTTCTTTGCTCGCCGCGCCTATTTTGTGCAGATACCGAAAATTTCAGGCAAACGACTCGTCGAACTGTGCATCGCTACTTTCTCAACCGAAACTGTTACCAGCTTTGGCTTTTCAATCATTCGTCATGCCAATGCTTTTCAGTTCGACTACGCCTATATCTACCAGTCAGAATCCACTGAAGCGATTTTGGAATAAGCCTGCGAGGCCAAGAAAAAATGGCTCAGGCAATCACTACCCAAGCCAGGAGTTGAAATCATAAAACGCACTTTCACAGTAACAGGCTGAAGCGGCGGCAAAGGGTGTTGAAAAACACAATCTTTGACTGAATACCGCAATCAGCGGGTAGGAAACACCCTACTCTGATAGAGCAGCTAGCCAGCTCAGGATAGCCGGATTCACCACTTCAGGTCGCTCATCGTGGGGACAGTGGCCCGTCTGCGGAATTGACTGGAAGGTGACACGCGGCTGGCGGCTGTCGTCTTGGCTGAGCTGGCGGTAAATTTCGGCTCCTTTGATAGGCGTCCAAGGATCGTTTTCGCCCCACAGCACCAGCAAAGGCTGCTGAATCTGGGGCAAGAGGTCTTCTGGCTTGGGGCCGGGAGGAGCCGTCACGATAGAGGCGAATACTTTTTGAGCACCCGGATCACAGGAGGGCTGATACAGCATGTCCACCAGTTCCTCTGTAATAGCGGCTCGATTGCGATAGACCTGCTGCAGCGAGCCGCGAATACGTCGCTTTTGCCGCACCCGATTAAAAACAAACGGCCCGGTTACTTTAGAACTGACTAGCTTAGTAAAAGCACCCATGACGATACGCAGCGGCAGCAGTAGCTCCTCTGGGCGATGATTGAGGCCGCCAGCGCAGTTGAGCAACACCCCGGCCTTGGCGATCTGAGGATGCTGGGCCAACATCATCAGGGTCAGCAAACCACCAATGGAATTGCCGATGAAGACAGCGGGCTGTTGCACATGGGTCTGACAAAAATCCTGCAGCAGCGATCGCCATAAGTCCAGCGTATAATCTAAAGCGGGCTTATCCGACTCGCCAAAGCCTAGCAAATCCACGGCGTAAACCCGGTAGCCGGCCTCGGCTAAAACCGGAATATTTTTGCGCCAGTGCCCGATTGAGGCCCCAAAGCCGTGAATCAGCACCAGCGGCTGTCCCTCTCCCTGCACCGTATATTTAATTTGGTGACCTTGCCACTGCCAGCTAAACTTTTCCATCTCAGGCAGGGCGGCAACTGAAGCGGTCATGGCGTTTGTAATTAGGTTCTGCTCAATTTTTCTTTATCATAAAGGTTTTTTCCCGGCAGACGAGGGATATATCAGCCGATAGATCTCGGCTGCGGTCTGAAATGTTACTTCTCAGACAGCCCCTTACTAATATTGCGCTATGAGAAATTCCTTCCTACTTTTGCTGACAACGGTTGGCCTGCTGACAGTTCCGGCGAGTCTGCCCGCCTTAGCCCAGCGCGTCATCAACATCAGCCCTGAGGTCAATGATCAGGGGGTTGCGCCTGAAACCTCAATTTCTGGGCAGTTCGATACCGCTAACAGCGCGCCAGTCGATGTCAGCTCAGTGCGCATTTACGTCAACGACGCAGATGTCACCAGTCGCAGCACAATTACCGCTAGCTTCTTCAGCTATCGGCCTGCTCAGCCCTTACCACCGGGAACTGCCCAGGTGCGAGTTGAGTACCAGACTACGGGCGGTATTCGCCGGGCTGTGGCCTGGGAATTTGCCGTCCAGCCGCCTCAGGTTGCGGCGGCAATCACCTCGGTGACGCACAATGCTGCTAGCAGCCCGCTTGCGGCTGGGGCTAACTTTTTAGCCACCGTCAATGCCACGCCGGGCGCAGAGGTGACGGTACTGCTGATTCAGGACGGGCAAACCGTGCGATCGCTGCCCACGCAAGAAGTCTCCAGCGGCGTCTACGTGGCGACCCTCCCCGTCCAGCCGGGAACTGTAATCAACGAAGGCATCGTTGTGGGTCGCCTGCAGCGTCAGGGACAGCTTACCTATGCCGCCGCCGATCGCCCCGCCACCTTTAGCGGCACTGCGGCTGCCGTTTCAGAAGCGCCAGAAGTTAGCGAGACTGACCCGGCAACCGAGACGACTACCGAGGCGGCCACCCCGGTAACGCTACAGCCCAGCTTCACCAACTACGATGACGGCGATTTTGTGATTGGCAACAGCTTTACTCTAGAGGGGCAGACCCAGCCCAGCGCTGCTGTGCAGGTGAAAGTGACTTCTAACACAGCGGTACTCGGCCCCTTCAGCGTGGGTAATACTCTTGTGGATCGAACCGTGCTGGCGGATGCTAACGGTGACTTTCAGGTGCTGGTGACGCCCTCGCTAGTTTCCAATGGTACCCGCTACCAGATCAGCGCCACGGCGGTTTTAGACAACCAAACAAGTCCGACAACTGAGCTAACCCTGATTCAGCAGTAGGGCGCGGCGCCAGGAGATGGGGCTGCTCGTTTTTTGATAGAATGCTGCACAATTATTTTTGACTGATTACGTCAAGAGGCGATCGCTCCCAATGGCTGCAGCCCCGTCATCCGCACCCCCCCACGGCCCAAATAAATCTGAAACCCACTTCTACTACTTTGCCTATGGCTCCTGCATGTGCCCGGTTGATCTGAAGCGATCGCTGGTAGAAAAGACCCATGCCTACGTGGTGGGGCCGGGGACGCTCAGCGGCTACAAATTGGGCTTTTATCGCAAATCACGGCTGCGCAACTGCGGCGTCCTCGACATTGTGCCGCAGCCCCATTCCACCGTGCAGGGAGTGCTCTACCGGCTGCCGTGGCGGCTGAGCGATCGCCTAGATCAGCGCGAAGAAGGCTATACCCAAACTTTTGTCACCATTGACTGCAACGGTCAGCAATATCCCAGTACCCGCACCTACACCGTCTTAGACAAGCTCACCCAGGAGATCGCGCCTAACGACTGGTACTTCAATGTCGTGCTGCGGGGTGCCCTCACCTGCGGTCTGCCAGAGCAGTACTGCTGGCAGCTTTTTCACCATATGCACGAACTACAGCAGCGGGGCCTAGGAGAACTGCGATCGGCCTAAACCGGATGCTGGCCGTAGTAAGGCAGCGCGGCTGACCAGTGGGGGCGATCGCCCTGCTGCCACTGCGGCTGAGCCAGTTCCAGCACAGCCGTGACCGAGTCTGCTAGGCCGTTTTCGGCGAGTACTAAACGGTAAGGCTGGGGCCAAGCGGCGAGCTTAGACTGCCAGTCTGCCAAGGGCATGACCGTATCGGCTAGGACGGGAATCAAACCGCTGCTGGCAACCTGGTAAATCGCGCCGTATACTTCACCGCGCTGGGCTGGCATTTGCAGGGCGATTTGGGTGTCCTGTTCGGTGCGCGATCGCTGTGCCCAAGCAGCTAGGCTGGAAATAGCAAACAGGGGCAAATTTAGCGTCTGAGCCAGGGTGCGAGCGGTGACAACGCCAATGCGAGTGCCGGTAAAGCCGCCGGGGCCTTTAGCAACGGCCACGAAGCCGAAATCTTGCCAGGAGTAGGGCTGAATAAAATCAGCTAGATACTCGTGCAGATGAACCGAGAGATCGCGGCCCAAAGGCCAAACCTGATGACGCGAAACCGTCTCAAAATCGCTCAGCGCCAGCCCCAACTCCGGGCTGCTGGTATGGAGTGCTAGCCCTAACATTACTCTGGTAAAAAGGCCAGCTCACCAGGCAGCTTGGCCCCAGTCAAATCGGCTTCCGTCAGATCGGCATCGGTTAAAATTGCCTGACGCAAATCGGTATTCTGCAGAATAGCGCCTTTGAAACTGGCTCCGGTAAAGTTGAGCTGGCTTAGATCCTGGCCTGACAGGTTGGCCTGACTCAGGTTGGCACCGCTGAAGTTGCTTTCCTGTAGGTCTGCTTCGGTTAGATTAGCCCCGGTTAGGTCAGCTCCCAGCAGCGTGGCCCCGGTCAGGTTAGCCCCGATTAGATTAGCTTGGGTCAGAGTGGCCCGGTTGAGGCGAGCGCCTTTAAGATTGGCCTGACTCAGATTGGCGGCGGCGAGATCGCTGTTGAGTAGGCGGGCATCGCTTAGATCGGCTGCAGCCAAATTACACTGCTTCAGGTCAGAGCGCTGCAGGTCGGCCCGCTTGAGATGGGCAGCCTGCAAATTGGCCGCTTGCAGATTGACTCGGCCTAGTTCAGCGCCAATCAGGCTGGCCTGCGGCAGGTGGGCCTGGGAAAGATTGGCCTCACTCAGACCGGCTCGATTCAGGGTGGCTTGTTCAAGATTGCACTGGTGCAGATTGCTGCCGCTGAGATCGGCTCCCAGCAGATTGGCCTGGGTGAGATTGGCCTCTACTAGGTTGGCCTGGTTTAGATCAGCGCCGCTTAAGTCGGCCCCGGTTAAATTAGCCCGACTCAAATCTGCGCCCGTTAGCACCGTACCGATGAGCTTAGCGCGGCTCAGATCGGCAGTTTGAAGATTAACGGCTGTTAGCTTGCGCTGGCTCAGATCGGCCTGACTGAGATCGATCGGAACTGAGCTATTGTCAGTGCGCCACTGGTTCCACTGGTCGGGATGTTGAAAAAGTTGCTGAAGGTGCTCCTGATTTGCCATAGTGCAGCCTGGTTCACTCATCTGTAGGTCTGGCTATTCATCCGCTGCAACCGCTGTGACAGGAATTCATGAAGTGCCAAACCGCTCGGACTTATCATTGCACACTTCTCTCGAACCTGTACCCTCAACAGTAACTGTGCGAGCTTCTGTCATTTTTAACAGCCGCGATCGCTGCTTTCAGGATAATCCTAAAAAAACTCACGAGGCTGAGGCAATCTAGCTTCGTGAGTTTTTCACTCATAAATTGTAAGAATTAATTTAAGAAGCCTAGGAAACCGAAGCGGCAACGTAGAACAGGCCACTCACGAGAACCATTGCTAGAGCGGCCAGAATGGCGTAGTTACGCTTCTGGTTACCGCTGGGGGGTTCAGCCTGATACATTTTAGGCTCTCTAGCAAAGTTGTTGAGGCGACCGCCTTCTTCAGTTGTGTATGGCATAAGAAATTATCCATGTGACTTCGATTTAATTTATCTTAACAAAGATTCACGCAAATGCTATCGGCTTTAGAAAGATTTTTGAATTAGCGACTCTATCGCACGAGCTAGGGCTGCGCTCAGATTTGCAATTGGGGGGGCAATGAGAACGAACGGGCGCTAGGCCAACATTTACGGAGTTTGCCGATCGCCCGCTGAAGTTCATAGCAGTGATTTACAGGCGATGGCGCGATGGAACAGGCTTGGATTTTTATCATTTTTATTCTGATTGCTGTGGGGCTGATAGGGCTGAGCCTCTATCTGGCCTATCGGCGCAGGCGGGCGATTGAAGCGATCGCGCCGCAGCTCGGACTCCAATTTATCGGTAAGGGCAATCAGCTTGTGCCGTCGGTGGTTTGGAGCTTCAACCTGTTTTCCAAAGGGCGATCGCGGCAAGTCTTCAATGTCCTCAAGGGGCAGGCCAATGGCGCTGACATTTTTCTATTCGACTACAGCTATCGCATTGGCAGCGGCAAGCACTCTAGTACCCAATACCACACCGTAGCGCTGCTCTGCGCTGAGTCCCTCGACCTGCCTGCCTTTTTGCTGACGCCAGAAAACTTGTTTCACAAAATTGGCAATCTCTTTGGCTACCACGACATCGACTTTGATGACTATCCTCTGTTTTCTGAGCGATATTTGCTGCGCGGCTCGGATGAGGCCCGTATCCGTCAGATCTTTGACTACCGGGTTATTCCCTTCTACGAAAAACGACGACGCATCTGCAGTGAAGGTTTAGGCAATGCGCTGATCTACTATCGGACGGAGGGTAGGCTCAACCCCGATCGCTGGCCAGAACTGCTCTCTAGCGCTCAGGAAGTCGTGGGGTTATTGAGGCCGTGGGGCCGCTGATAGGGCGGATTGACAAGCCCTCTGGCGTTTATGATAAAGAACGCAGACTAGATCCCATTGCCAATGGCGCGATCGCCCCGGCGGGCCGGACAAAACGTACGCAAAATGGCTTTGCACCGACGCTCTAAGGCGGTGTCTCTCTGGCTAGTGGCGCTGGGTCTGGCGATCGCCCCGGTGATTTTGCAGCGAGCGATCGCGGAGTTTTCTAGGGCTGAGAAAAGGACGGCTCCAGCGCTGCCGCCCACTTTTGTCTATACCTACGGTTTGTTCTGGACAGGATCAGCCGTGTCGGTGTGGCGGGGCAGAAAGTTTTGGCAGCGGGCTAACCGAGCCGATCAGGGGGCTAGGGCTGAAGAGGAAATTGCCCAGCTTTTGCAGCCGCTGACCGAGGCGGGCTGGCGGTTTGACTACAATATGCCCCTGGGCGGCGGGCTGGGAGACGCTGATATTGTCTGCTTTTCGCCGAAAAAGCGGGTCTATGTCATTGATGTCAAATCTCACGCGGGGGAGGTTCACTTTGACGGTAGGCTGCTCTATCGCCAGATGGGTCGGCAAACCTACGGCTTTGAAAAAGATTTTCTGAAGCAGTGTATGCGGCAGGCGCTGCAGGTGAAGCGACAGCTCCGCGTCCGCTATGTAACGGCGGTGTTGGCTTTTTCTCAGGCCAGCGTCAAGACCCAGCACGGTAAGCTGCGCGGGGTGTATGTGGTGCGGCGATCGCGCTTGATTAAGCTCCTGCAGCAGCTTGGCTAACGGGGGGTCATTTTAAGACCTTTTCAAACTGATTTTCCCAGTGGGCGTAGTTGGCTTTGGCCTGTTTTACGAGGGGCGACAGCACCAGCAGCCGCGAGAGCAGGCCGTTTACCCAGGACAGGGGAAAGTTGAAGGGCCGCGCAATGTCTAAAAACAGGACGACTCGGTAGCTATCGGTGCGGTTCCAGGCTTCGTGATAGTAGGTGTCGTCGAAGATGAGGCTGTCGCCTTCTTGCCAGTGGGCGATCTGGTTGCCGACGCGAATGCCGCAGGCGCTCTGGGGTTCGGGTACGATTAGCCCCAGGTGATAGCGAATTAGCCCTTTGTGTTTGCCTCGGTGCTCTACGATATGTTTGCCGGGGGCGAGGATGGAGAAGAAGGCAACTTTTAGTCCTGGAATGGTTTGCAATAGTTTCCAGGTTTCGGGGCACTGCTGACAGTTTTTCTCGGCTACAAAGCCAAAGGCGCAGAAGTAGTAGGTTTTCCAGCCGTCGTCGGGACTGATGCGCTGCTGGCGCGGCATGATGTCTTGGAAGTTGGGCAGGGCGTTGACGTATTGCAAGACCTGATCAAGTTCTTGTCGAATGGTTTGCCAGTTGGTTTCTAGGTCGTAGGCCCAGGGGAACTGATCTTTGGTGAAAAATGGGGTGTTGCCGACTTTGGAGGTTTCTCCTAGCCACGCTTCGAGGCGGCGGTAGCGGTGGCTGTCGAAGATTGGATGTATTGGTGTTTCAGGGCTTTGCGGTTCGATGGCGGAGGTTGACATGGTGACTGAACTGGCGTTTTAGCCTATTTATCTTCTCATTCCAGGCTAAAGAGAACCAGAATATTCTGAGATTTTTGCTGTCCTGAGGTTTCAATCCCCGTGAGGGGTTTTTGGGGGTTTCGACGGCTAACCGCATCTATCAGAGCGGCGCTAACATTATGTGGTTTCAATCCCCGTGAGGGGTTTTTGGGGGTTTCGACCTCAAAGCAAGGAAGATTTTAATGAGTATTTAGCCGATTTCAATCCCCGTGAGGGGTTTTTGGTGGTTTCGACGCTGTTTTGGCGCTAGATGTGAAGCATCGTTTACTGTTTCAATCCCCGTGAGGGGTTTTTGGTGGTTTCGACGATGATGAAGACGGAACTAGGTGTCATTAACTCAGCGTTTCAATCCCCGTGAGGGGTTTTTGGGGGTTTCGACTTTCGGGTAAGTCAGTTTCCGCCAAGCCAGATGCTGTTTCAATCTCCGTGAGGGGTTTTTGGGAGTTTCGACTGACGAACGGAAGCGTCATGCTGGTGGTCATTGTTTTGTTTCAATCCCCGTGAGGGGTTTTTGGGAGTTTCGACATAATCAATCCGGGGTGTCGTCGCCTTCGTCGTTCGTTTCAATCCCCGTGAGGGGTTTTTGGGGGTTTCGACGTTGCTGTATAGATTTACTCGGAGGGTTGCGTAATGTTTCAATCCCCGTGAGGGGTTTTTGGGGGTTTCGACTTCAAATCGTACCTCCACATGTTAGCCCAAAATTCTGTGTTTCAATCCCCGTGAGGGGTTTTTGGTGGTTTCGACACGGGTCTACCTGCGACTCTGTTACTATTTCCGGACCTAACGTTTCAATCCCCGTGAGGGGTTTTTGGTGGTTTCGACTTCAGGTCTACTTAAACGGAAATCCTAACGACAAAAGTTTCAATCCCCGTGAGGGGTTTTTGGTGGTTTCGACGCTAAACTCTAACGTCACCGAGCTAAAGCAGGTGTTTCAATCCCCGTGAGGGGTTTTTGGTGGTTTCGACGCTAGAAGCCTTGGAATACGGCAGCTTCAGCCTAGTTTCAATCCCCGTGAGGGGTTTTTGGTGGTTTCGACGCCAGCATGATCGAGATCGCTAAAAAGAACAAGTTAGTTTCAATCCCCGTGAGGGGTTTTTGGTGGTTTCGACTCGTTTAGTTAACAGCCAAGTTGAGCGGCACAATGTTTCAATCCCCGTGAGGGGTTTTTGGTGGTTTCGACTCCATATACACTGGAATGGCATGTTGATGTGTTGTGCAAGGTTTCAATCCCCGTGAGGGGTTTTTGGTGGTTTCGACGACATTTCACTCAGCGTCTTGGGGCGATCGCCCTGGTTTCAATCCCCGTGAGGGGTTTTTGGTGGTTTCGACATCAGCTTGGAGAAGCATAAGGAACAGCTAGCAATTACAGTTTCAATCCCCGTGAGGGGTTTTTGGTGGTTTCGACTAGGGGCCGCTGATGATGAGATTGAAGTCGAGATAGGTTTCAATCCCCGTGAGGGGTTTTTGGTGGTTTCGACGGCGGGGGCTGAAAAAGTAGAGCCAAGGCTCGTTTCAGACCTCGTTTGCGCGAACCTCCAGAAATTAGATAGAAAAATACGATTTAGGCTCATGAAACAAGTTGCCTAAATCGGGGAAAGCATTGAAACATATAAGCTACAGCGATCGCGCGGAACTCCCCAAGCCTCAAAATCGCTCAAGCTCAAGACCCGTCGGCCTTTGGCTCGATAATTTATCCACCTGGCTACAAACAGCCCCCCACTCGCGCCGCAGCGCTTTCCCGCAAAATAGCGCAAACTATTTACTTTTCAAGGTGCTGGCACTACCCAAACGGGCGCTTTCCGACCAGTTTAATCACTTCCCTTAGCCTTGTCTACCTGCTTTATTAAACGCAACAAGTCAGCCAGACACAGACAGCTCAGGCACTCTTGCTGATTGAGCCTTGTCCTTCAACTTGACTGAAGCGTGTCTATCAGATCGCCCCGGCGAAAGGTAGCAGAAAGCTGCTGTAGGGAAATATCCTGCCCTCCATACAAATCTTGAAGCGCTGTTTGAATATCTTTTACCGCAGCCTTGAAATAGTCCTCGCCCTTTTGCGCAACAAGCTGCTGAGCCATTTGAAAATTTTGATGGCTAAGGTCCTTCATCTGAACCTTCATATCCTTCAGCAGCCACTTACCCATCTGCATCGCAATAAAACACGAGGCATAGCGGACAAAATCGGGATCATTGGGTTCAGGTCGTTTGCGTCGATTTTCCGCAATTCTATACAACTGCACAGCGAGAACAACCTGGACCCCATTGAGCTGTTCAGTAAAAATCAGACTATACAGCTTGCCAAAGTGCTCACGAGAGAAAAACTTAGCCTGATGTGGCTTGGCACGCCAAACCGATAAAACTGCTTCAGCAGCGACTCCAGAAGTAATATCTGTAGAGCGAATATTGAGATCAGAACGCTTGCGGCGATAGCTAAATCCTAGCTGCTGAATATCCATTTCCAGCTTTTTTTGCAGGTCATCATTAGCGCGTAAGTCTTTCAGATCTACTGGATTCTGGCTATTGGTCGCATAGGTGATTTTTTGGACTAAATCATCATTATCGCTGGGCAACTGATACAGGCGCAGCAGAACATAGGCGTGAGAATTCTGATGTAAAAGGTTTGGCTCTTGCAAAGTTTTAGAGATGGTCAGACAGGTTTGGTCACCGTTTATAATTTGCAGATTTTCAACGCGAACTCGGTAATTGCCTTCCTGCAGCGCATTGTAGGAAAAACTGTCACAGGTCAAAGTGACGCCATTGTTATAGAAATAGAAATTATTTTTTTCATTGCTAGTCAACGTGTGTCGAATCCCCTCATTGACGCGGTTTCCCCGAAGATCTAAATAACGGCGAATATTGCGCTCCAGCAAACGCTCTCCATGTCGTTCAATCAGGGCGGCAATTTCGCTGACTGAAATTCTGCCCACCAAAACCCGGCTAAAGTCCATATCTTCCACAATGGCTTTACCAGCTAGTTGCAAAGTGTCATTTACCGGCTTGGCTGCCTGGAGTATGTTCACTAGCCGTTCGTGATTGACATGCTCCCAGGTGACTTGCTCCCCGAATCCAGCCCGCTCAATAGCCTCCTGAGCCGCCGCGTTCCACTTCAGGCCATTATTGCAAGCCAGCGCCCTCACTTGCGGAATATAGCCATCACGAATTAGGCTACGCGCTTCTTCTACTTTCACAAGTAAGCGCTGATTAATATGCTCTAACTTAGCCGTCGGATCAAACAAATATTGAATTGCATTGATTAAGCTTTCTATCCCCGCTTCCGGAAAATTAGCATTACCTTCTAAATTATTTTTGTATTTAGCCTGAAATAAACTAACCGTAAACTCGCCATCGTATTCATCAGAAATATGCATGGCATCTACGCCAAAGTCACCGCCGCCCTCCGTCAGACAGTCAAAGGCGCGACTACTTTCTAAATCTAAAAGCGTTCTGACGCACAAATAGACAAACGCCAGTGACTTAAGCCGCCCTGCCTCAGTGATGCGTAATTCTTCAGCAGCCTGCTGCCGCATCTCATCCGCGATAGACGCTAAACGCTGATCAACAATGGAGGCATTGATATTCATAGCTTTTGTTGTGTCGGGCCGATTTTCTGGGGCAGTGTTTCAATGCGGTTGACGCCGATCGCTAAATACTTTACACTCAGCCATTAAGCTATAGCAGTTCTACTGTTACAGCTTGTTTACACACACAGGACTCGAAAACTTAGCGGCCCCTGAAGGTGCGTCCAACACCAACAGGAGCCTGACCCCCAAACTGAGCGAGCAGTCTGGCGGCTAGTGGTGCAGTGTACCACCAGCCACCTCGATTTGCGTTGCAATTTGTCGGGGTGGCTAAGTTTTTGGGTTTTGGGGCATGGGAAGGCAGGAGAAAAAGGCAGAAGTTAGAAGGCAGAGGGCAGGAGAGAAAGGTAGAAGGCAAAGGGCAGAGGGCAGAAATCAAGCGGTGGGTAGGATAAAGCCCGCACTTCATCGTTCTGCCTTCAGCCTTCAGCCTTTACTCCATTCTTCAGCCTTTACTTCATCGTTCTGCCTTCAGCCTTCAGCCTTTATTTCCGCCTTCCCCTCCCAGGCTCAAATTCACTCAAGGAGTACACTCATGTTTCAAGAGACGACTGCTAATCACGCCAGCGATCGCCCTTCCCCCGCGATCGCCGTCCCCAGCCGCAAATCTGCCGATAGCGACGACCCGGTGCGGCTGCTGATGTTCGGCCCCCTGCCCTGCGTACGGCTAGAAATCCACCGCCTACACGTCTTGGGCTATGCCGAAGCCACCGCCTGGAGCAAACCCCTGCCCACCGACCAGCCCAATGAGGTGATGGTGATTCTCACTAAGCGCTGTCGGCTAGCTGAGGGCGCTTAGCGGGGGTTATTTAGTTTATAGACAGTAGTTCTCTGGTTTGTCAGTGCGGACTAGGCAGCTAGCGCCTCCCTAGTCCGTAAACTTCAGTCGGTGGCGATGGTTGGCCACCGATTCCACCAGGCCAAGCGCAATAAAGTTCGTCAGCAGCGCCGAACGGCCATAGCTCATCCAGGGCAGCGGAATTCCCGTAATTGGGGCTAGGCCAATGGTCATGCTGATATTGACAATCACCTGAAACACAATCATCGACAGCACACCCACCGCCAGCAGCGAGCCAAAATTGTCCTTGGCGTTCTGGGCAATAATCACCAGCCGCAGACAAATTATCCAGAAAGCCGCTAATACCGCGATCGCCCCCACAAAGCCCCATTCTTCGCCAATCGCCGAAAAGATAAAGTCCGTATGCTGCTCTGGAATAAAGTTGAGCTGAGTTTGGGTGCCCTGATGCAGTCCTCGCCCCCAAAGCTGACCAGCCCCAATCGCAATCCGCGACTGGATCAGGTGATAGCCACCGCCCAAAGGATCCTTATCCGGATCGAGAAACAGAATAAGACGATCTTTTTGATAATCCTTGAGCAAGCCCCACAGCACGTCCCCCAGCTTGCCGGAAACCAGATTGATAGCCGTGGCCGCAATCGTGCTGAATAAGCGCCAGGGCAGCGTCAGCCAGGCAATAATGCCCATGCCTACCACCCAGACCAGCCAAACTGGAATATAGACGTGGAACAAGATGGCCGCCACCAGCGGCGACACCATCAGCACCAGCCAGCCCGGATTGGCGTTGCCCCAGTAGAGCATCCCAATCGTGATCGCCCCAAACACGAGTGAGGTACCCAGGTCAGGCTGCAAAAAGACCAGCGCCCAGGGGACGGCAGTAATTGCCAGCGCTTTGATCATGCCCAGCAGCGTTGAAGCTTCCTTGCCCCGCAGCAGCGCCGCCAGCGTGATGATCAAGCCTAGCTTGGCAAACTCCGAAGGCTGGACGTTGAAGCCGCCAATTGTGATCCAGCGCTGGGCACCCAAGCCTGAAGTACCGATGAAAATAACGGCAATCAGGGAAAGATTGGTGGCCGCATAGATAATCCACTGCCAGTTCAGCAGCCCCTCATAGCGCGTTCGGGCAATCATGAGGGCCAGCACCAGACCAATCGACCCCAAAACCAGATGGTTCCAGCCAAATTCAGTCGTCTCTAAATTAATCTGGGTGCTGGTAATCACAATGCTGGCGAAAACTGTCAACGCTACCGGCAGCAAAAAGAGCAGCCAGTCAACTTCCTGCCAGGCTTGCAGCCACTTTTTCCAGCGTTTACCGACGAGGGTAGGTTGAGGCATATTAACTGAGCACAGCGACAGAAATGCGAGCAGCCACCTGCTGGGCAACCGCCTTGAGGGCTTGGGCTGAAGCGGAGTCAGGCGCGTTCACCACAATGGGTACGCCGCGATCGCCGCCCTCTCTGACCGGCATTTCTAGGGGCACGCAGCCCAGCAGCGGAATATCTAATTCATCCGCCGTTTTTTGTCCCCCTCCGGAGCCAAAGATGTCATATTGTTTGTCTGGCTGGTCGGGAGGAACAAAATAGCTCATATTCTCCACGATGCCGATTACAGGCACCTGCAACTGCTGGAACATGCGCAACCCCCGGCGCGAATCCGACAGAGCCACCGTCTGAGGCGTAGTCACAATCACGGCTCCGGCCATCGGCACTGCCTGCGCCAGGGTGAGCTGCGCGTCGCCCGTACCCGGTGGCATATCCACAATCAAATAGTCCAGCTCGCCCCACTGCACCTGATAGAGAAACTGACGGATGACGCCGTTGAGCATCGGCCCCCGCCAAATCACAGGCTGATCGCGATCGATCAAAAAGCCCATCGACACCATTTTGACGCCGTGGTTAAAAGCTGGTTCTAGAATATCGCCCTGCTCGCCCTGCCGCACCATCACGTCTGCCGCATCGAGGCCCATCATAGTGGGCGTATTAGGGCCATAGATATCCGCGTCAATCAGGCCCACCTTCGCTCCCATTTGGGCCAGCGCCACCGCAATATTGACGGCCACGGTGCTTTTGCCCACGCCGCCCTTGCCGCTAGAAATCGCCACGATATTTTTCACCCCGGCAATCCCTTGGCGATCGGGCAGAGAAGGCTGCTGAGGAGTTTCTGCCGTCACTTCCACGTCTACCGCCGTCACATCGGGAAGCTGCCGCACTGCCTTTTCACAATCTTCTACGATAAATTCGCGCAGCGGGCAGGCCGGGGTAGTCAGCACTAGGGTAAAGCTGACCCGCCCGTTATCTATCTGCACGTTGCGAATCATGTTGAGTTCGACCAGACTCCGGCGCAGCTCCGGGTCTTGAACCGGACGCAGCACGTCTAAAACCGCATCCTTGCTTAGAGAAGAAATTGCCATTGAGTAATAAGTTTTTAAAGTTCAGCCCCGGCAAATATTAAACGCAATTAACCGATGTTTAACAATCCTAGCTTTTTGTGCTGAATTTATCGCAATTGAGTCCAGGAGAGCTGAAACCTCTAGGCTATGACTAGCCCAGCAAATCTTGAGAAGGGCGTGAGGAAGAGGGATGCGGCCCAGCTAGAGCCTGCCTGGCTACCTGCTCAGCGGCGATCGCCAGCGCCGAAGCCACTTTAGCGGCGTGGGGCCGAATCAGCGACCAGGCCAGCGGAGAGAGCCAGCCCCGCAGCGTCACTGAATAGGAAATTTGGGTGCCGCAGACGGCTGACTCAATCCGGTAAGTCACTCGCTCTTCTAAACCCGGCAGCACATAGACGCGAATGCTGAGTAACTCCCGGTGATCAACCCGTTCCACAAAAATACGAATCGGCAGCGGAAAACGAGCGGTAAAAGCTTTGTAGATCAAACCTGGCTTGGCGGTCAGGCCATTGGGCGCATTCGTGCTTTTGAGGAGGGGATGCCAGGAGACATCGGCCAGATTCACCACCACCTGCCACAGGACATCTACCGAAGCAGAACTCACCGTTTGGTAGGTGTTTGCTAGCGATCGCCTCACGCAGCTATGAGGCTGGCGAGAAATTTCCTGAATGCAGCTTTGCATCCGTTTCAACCAAAAGCAATTCATGGCGGCTGAGCTCCGAAAAATTGAAGTTGGTACTGCAAAATCTCGTAATCTCTTTCTTTAAAGGTATGACTGAAGCCAACCTTAAATGTAGCCTCATTGCAAAAGGCTCAAGAGCTTTTGGC
>JAAHIC010000219.1 GCA_010671965.1 Leptolyngbya sp. SIO4C5 | reverse complement strand
GGCAGCTGGTTGTCTAAAAAGTACTGAAACTTACGGATAGCAAAGGGGCGATCGCTTTGGAATGACAGAGATGTGAAGCCATCAACAGCTAGGTGGTCAGAATGATGATGGTGGTGCTCATGGTCATGGTCGTGCTCACAGTGACCGTGCTCGTGGTCGCAGTTGGCGTGGTCGTGCTCCCCGTGGCTATGGTCATGCTCCCCGTGGCTGTGGTCATGGTCGTGATCGGCGTGAGGCTCTTGGCTAAAGTATTTATCAGACTCAAACAAGCCCACGCTTAGAATCAGCGGCAGCGGCACTTCTGACTTGACAGTGCGCAGAATCCGAGCGCCTTCCTTAACTTCACGGACTTTGACTTCCAGCAAATCTAGGTCAGCGTCGTCTACTAAATCAGCTTTATTCAGCAACAGGATGTCGCCATAGGCAATCTGATTGTAAGCCGCCTGACTGTTGAACAAATCGAGGCTGTAGTTCTCGGCATCTACCACGGTGACAATGGAGTCGAGTCGAGTCAGGTCGCGCAGTTCAGTGCCGAGAAAGGTAAGCGCGATCGGTAGGGGATCAGCCAGTCCAGTGGTTTCAACCACGAGGTAATCAATTTTGTCTTTGCGCTCTAGCACTTTGTAAACGGCTTCGAGCAGATCGTTGTTGATGGTGCAGCAGATACAGCCGTTGCTTAGCTCTACCATCGTGTCATCACCGCCTTCGGGGGTGATCAGCAGGTCATTATCAATGCCAATCTCGCCAAACTCATTGACTAAGACAGCCGTTTTCAGCCCTTCCTGATTAGACAGAATATGATTGAGCAGAGTCGTCTTGCCGCTGCCTAAAAAGCCAGTGATGATGGTGACGGGCAAACCGTGCTTAGTATCGTCCATCTGAGCGGGGGCGGTGGGAGTGGCGATCGAAGACATAGACTGAGCTTAGATAATGTGACAATAACGGCGGCTCTGCCAGTGTATCGTCACCGTAGAAACCGCATCCCCTATTTTAACGAGTTGCTTAGAATTACGGCTGCCCCGAACTGTTTGCCGCAGAATTGTCCGCTAAGCAACTGGGCGAAATTCTAACTGATAGCGATACAGTGCCACTGGGCGATCGCCTGCTTTAAAGTAATCAGGATCCTGGGGTGATAAATAGATTGCCGTTACCTGATCCGCTGCAAATGTCACATCCTCTGTTACTGATGGCTGGGTGTAAGCCGTCGTCGTCTCCACCTCATTCAGATAGGGCTGGGGCAAACCGCGAAAAATTTGCTGAAAAATCTCTGAAGTGACAAAGCGATCGCGGCTAGGGCTTTCCGTCGCTCGCTGGGTGACGGTAGATTCTAGCTGGCGATCGCCCCGCAAAATCGTCACCTGGCGATTGGGATTGTTGGGATCTACCCTGACAGACTTGACAGCGGCTTCCCCTAAATACGCTCTGGCTAGACTTAGACCATTGAAAGCGCGATCGGAAACAATTTTAGGCGCTGAGGCGATCGCGCTGGGCACAAAGCGGCTGAGGGAACGGCGGCGCTCTGGCACGAAGCGCACCTGACACACCACAGGCTGCTGCAAAAACTGCCGATTGCCTTCAAAACCAGGCGTAGTGACTTCTGGCGCTAGCGGTGCAGCCAAATCAACAAGCGTTGTGGTCATCTCCCAAGTACCTGCCATCCAATCCGGATAGGCCAAATCCCCTACTGCCGTCTGCACAGGGGGCTTGTCTGTCCAGTCAGGAAACTGAGCTAAGCGATCGCTAAGCGAGCCAGCCACCGCCTGAGCACTGCAAAACAGCCATACCAGCAGTAGCAGCGACAGCCAAATCAGTTTAGGGCGCAGTCGTTTTCGGAACCAGCGGTTCATAGCGGAGATTGCGGGTATTCAGCGAGTACAGTTCAACAATAGGATATCTTTGAGAAAACTTTTGGGAACAGCCAGCAGCGGTGGATTCTGCGAACGACATTAATCAGATACTAGAGAGCTTTGCCCGTTTTGGCGTGCATTTGGGGCTAGAGCGAATTCAGCAGCTCTTGGCAAACCTGGGCAGCCCTCAAGAACGAGTGCCGATTATTCACGTAGCGGGTACCAACGGCAAAGGCTCGATCTGCGCCTATCTCTCAGCAATTCTAGCGGAGGCCGGCTACCGAGTGGGACGCTACACTTCGCCCCATCTGGTGAGCTGGAGTGAGCGTATCTGTGTCAATGAGCAGCCGATTGCGGCTGAGACGCTGCGATCGCGTTTAGAAACGGTCATCGCCGCGATTGATCCCCACGAATCGACCCCAACCCAGTTTGAAGTCTTCACAGCGGCAGCTTGGCTGCATTTTGCCACAGAAGCGGTAGATATTGCGGTCATCGAAGTAGGACTGGGCGGACGCCTAGATGCCACCAACGTCTGCGATCGCCCCTTAGTCAGTATCATCGCGCCGATTAGCAAAGAGCACTGGCAGCGCTTAGGGCCAACCGTGGCCGATATTGCCGGAGAAAAGGCTGGCATTTTGAAAGCCAACTGTCCTGCCGCGATCGCGCCGCAGCTTCCAGAGGCGGCAGCGGTGATTCAAAAGCGTTTAGCTGACCTCAACTGTCCGGCGGTGTGGCCCCAGCCTGCGCACAAGCTTGACGGCGATCGGGCGCGCTATGTCCAGAATAACCTGCAGATTGATTATCCCCTATCGCTACTGGGTCAGCATCAGTTAGTGAACTCGGCGCTGGCGATCGCGGCCCTGAATATTCTGCGGCAGCAGGACTGGCAGGTTTCTGACACAGCCATTCAGCAAGGCATGGCAAAGGCGCGCTGGCCCGGCAGATTGCAGTGGATTGACTGGGCAGATGCAGCCGGAACTCAGCACAAGCTACTCATTGATGGAGCGCACAATCCGGCAGCCGCAACAGCCCTCCGGCGATATGTTGATCAGATTGCCAACGGCCCGACTACCTGGGTGATGGGAATGCTAGCCACTAAAGATCATGCCGACATTTTTACAGCACTGCTGCGTCCGGGCGATCGCCTTCATTTAGTCCCCGTACCCGGCCACCTCTCTGCAGAACCGAAGGAATTGGCTGAGCTAGCGAGCACGATCTGCCCCGATTTAGCGATATGTCAAACTTTTACCGACTTATCCACGGCGCTACAGGCCACAACTCACCAGACAAACGGACTCAGAGTTTTATGTGGTTCTTTGTACCTGATTGGCGATTTTCTAGCCGATCTGACTCAGTAAGCGAGTCAACGCAAGGGTGCCTTAGGCATAGCCGTAACGCACCATTTTGCGAAGAGAGCCTTTCAGACTTGCGGCGATCGCCCTCAAAGCTTAATAACGCGGCACTGCTGAATCCACTACGCAAGAATAGGCATCAATGCCGCCCACCAGGTTTTTCACCTGGGTAAAGCCCTGACCGAGTAGCCACTGGCACATCTGCGCCGATCGCATACCGTGGTGACACATGACAACAGTTTCCGCATCGGGATCTAAGCGGACGGGTACCTGCTCGGCCCACTGGTTGAACTCGCTCAGGGGCAAATGCTCGAAACCGTCTAAGCGGGCGATCGCTAGCTCTTGTGCCTCCCGCACGTCAATCAGCTGTAAGTTCTCCCCGGCGGCCAGTCGCTGCGCCAAAGTTTCTACATCAATTTGTCCCATACTTGCCGGAGCTGTCATCGCTGTCCTATCCGTCGCAGTTCATTTCAAATCTAACAGTCCCTGCTCTTTCAGCTTGGGATTGAAGCGCAAGTCCATTTGTACCCCGCGCTGCTTCAGTGTTTCCAGGATTTCAGCCTCTACCCGCCGCGATACCTTTTTCAACAGCTTAATTTGACCTAGCTCATCGGTTTGGGCAAACTGCTGCTTTTCCGCTGCAGTCATAGCGGGTTTGGCATCAATCGGCTGGTTCCAGCGATCGCTTTCGGCGGCATTCCCCACTGGCATCTCACCGTTTTCCTTAATCCAGGCGTCCTGAATTCCTTCCAGGAGAGTACGGCTAGGGCGATCGACGGTCTGCACTTTTATCCAGTGACAGTCCATTGGTTGACGCATGAGGTGCTGTCTCAGGCTCAGGGCTATATCGCGGGAGTAGCCCACATACTGTAAGGTCTGCGCCTGATTGAAAATGGCGTAAATACCCACTTTGCCCTGAAACTGTTCGGGAATTTGCCCTGCTTCATTGAGGTAAGGCACGGCTTCAAGATCGGCAAGGTTAGGCGTTGAGGTTTGAGAAGGCATTACTGAGTTTCAACTCGGCGATAAATGGCACAGAGACGGCTAGGCTGGAAAATTTTAGCCTTGAACATGAACGGAGGCGGTACGTTGATTAGAACGTGATTGGGAGATTCGTGATACGGTTCAAACTCAGCAGGCATCCCTTTGGGGGTAGCTTCTGTATAGGGAATAGGCTGAAAGAGCAGCCCGGTGAATTCTATCTGGTTAAATCCCGCCTGCTGGCAAACCTGCTTGAGAAAACTAGCGTCCTGCAGCAGCTCAAACAATGCCGTCTTAGCATCCGGGGCCAGGGTGAAGCGGCTGTCATAGTTTTGAACAATTTTTAGGCGAACCATGAGCAATGTGTTGTGCCTGCTTGTTCAGCCTATAGCGATTCCCAGCGGCT
This sequence comes from Leptolyngbya sp. SIO4C5, assembly GCA_010671965.1. Classification (GTDB taxonomy): domain Bacteria; phylum Cyanobacteriota; class Cyanobacteriia; order Phormidesmidales; family Phormidesmidaceae; genus Sphaerothrix; species Sphaerothrix gracilis. The sequence continues at coordinate 2,585 of JAAHIC010000219.1, read as the reverse complement.
GTCAGCCATTGAGCGACTTTCGCCCATTAAGAATTTTGAAATTAGCCTGCCTTAGCGACAACACAACTGCGCGCACGGCGGCAATTTTCGCCAGTTATCCCCTCTTTCTTACCCCTGCTTCGCTCATGCTACGCTTAAGCCTAGTACAGGTATACCCGCTATGATCCGCCTCCTGCACCTCTCCGACATTCACATGGGCAGCGGCTTCTGTCACGGACGGATCAATCCCGAAACCGGATTGAACACCCGGCTAGAGGATTTTGTCGCAACCCTCAGCCTATGCATTGATCGTGCCCTTGAAGACCCGGTTGACCTAGTTCTTTTCAGCGGCGACGCTTTTCCCGACGCTACGCCGCCACCAATTGTGCAGCAGGCATTTGCCAGTCAGTTTCGTCGCCTTGTGGATGCCGAAATTCCGACTGTTTTACTTGTCGGCAATCACGATCAGCACGCTCAGGGAACAGGCGGGGCTAGCCTCTGCATTTATCGAACGCTGGGAGTGCCGGGGTTTGTGGTGGGCGATCGCCTAATGACCCACCAGATTGAAACCCGCAGCGGCGCGGTGCAGATTATCACGCTGCCCTGGCTGACGCGATCGACCCTGCTAACCCGCCCTGAAACGGAAGGACTTTCAATGGCTGAGGTGAATCAGCTTTTGATCGATCGGCTGCGAGTCGCCTTGGAGGGAGAAATTCGCCGCCTCAATCCGGCCCTGCCAACAATTTTGCTGGGGCACCTAATGGCCGATACGGCCTGCTACGGGGCGGAGCGTTTTTTGGCCGCGGGTAAAGGGTTTACAGTACCTATGGCGCTGCTGACGCGGGACTGTTTTGACTATATTGCTTTAGGGCATGTCCACAAACATCAGATTTTGAGCCAGTCCCCGCTGGCGCTCTATCCCGGCAGCATTGAGCGAGTAGACTTCAGCGAAGAAAAAGAAGAGAAAGGATACGTCCTAGTATCCCTCGCGCGGGGGCAGGTAGCGGCTGAATTTTGTTCTCTGCCGGTACGTCCCTTTAAAACCATCAAAGCTGATTTGTCTCAGGCAAAGGAACCGCAGCAAAAGCTGCTCCAAGCGATCGCAGCGGCTGAAATTGACGAGGCGGTGGTGCGGTTAATGTATAAGCTGCGATCAGAGCAGGTCGAGCAGATCGATAACGCCGCCCTCTATGAAGCGCTCAGTGCGGCTCATACCTATACGATTCAGGCTGAATTTATCAGCCAGTTAGCCCGTCCTCGGCTGCCAGAACTCAAGGCTGACAGCACTTTAGAACCCCTAGCAGCCTTACAAACCTATTTAGCTAACCGGGCAGATTTGACCGATCTGTCGGCTGAAATGCTGGCAGCAGCCAATGCCCTGCTGATTGAGGAAGACTGCCCTGCTGCGCTCCTCGAATCGGAGACTGATGAAGTTTTACCCGAACTGGACTTGGCTTCCCAGCAGTTGCGATTACTGTAAACGCAACACTGGCAAGCGCACTGGCAAAAAAGCCTGAGATGGATTCCCAGTCAGGTGACCAGGAACCCAAAAGTACTGACTTAGGAGCTAGCGGCCAGCGCGGCTAAGACCGTATCGTGAATAGCGCCGTTGCTCACTACCACTCCGCGATTGTCCTGCATGCGATCGCTCTTAGAGAAGTCCAAAGGCTTGCCGTTCATATCGGTGACCTGGCCGCCAGCCTCTTCCACGACGAGAACACCTGCGGCGTGATCCCAAATTTTTTCGCGGTAGTCTGGTGACTTGGGTGATGGCAGTCGCAGATAGAGTGCCGCTTCTCCAGTTGCCACCGCTGCATACTTAGCCTGACTGTCCATGCGGATTGAATCTGCTGTAATGCCTACTGCTTTCGCCACTGCTGACTGCTGGGACTGATCGCCATGTCCAGATTCCACACTTTCAACAAATCGCAATCGTGCTTTGTCTGCGGTCTGCAACACCTGCACTGACTTAACGGGCTGGCCTGCAGCCGTTAGGAGCTCTGTCCCTTGACCTCTCACAGCCACCAAAACTATCCCTTGCTGACCGTCAATTTCTAAAGCAGGGCAGGCCAGTACGCCGACTTTAATATCCCCCTCCTCAATCAGCGCCAGCGCCACAGCATACTGGTCACCTCGCAAAAAGCCTTTCGTGCCGTCAATCGGATCAAGCGTCCAGTAGCGTGAGCTAACCTGACCGTTCCCCTGATCAATCCAGTCAGCTACTTTTTCCGGCGTCGCCGCTGGATCAATTGCCTGCACGTACTTCGTCACTTTATCTAACTGCTGGCTCATATCGGCTTGACGTAGGGTAGCCGCATCCTCTTCTCCCACCACTGGGTCATTGGGAAAAGCCTCAGCTAGCGCATGGCAAATCAAAGCCTGAGAGCCAAAGTCAGCAACTGTTACTGGGCTGCGATCCTTCTTTTCAATCACTTCGGGCGTAATTTGCTGCCGCACTTGCTGGCAGAGCTTAGCAGCGGCGATCGCAGCTTGAACCGCAACTTGTTTTTCGGTGTCGTAGACCATGCAGCTATTTAAGTGGAGTAGTTTTCTGCTCTAGTCTACTGTTGTGCCGATTAATTGGCCGTAGATTCTTGAGGCTGATA
>JAAHIC010000218.1 GCA_010671965.1 Leptolyngbya sp. SIO4C5 | reverse complement strand
AGACGCTGGCATGTTCACGGCTGGCCTCCAGCAAAACCTGCTTCACCGTTTTGGGATCAGACTTATAGGCTACGCCCACGGGCAAGCGAATCCGAGAAATGGGATTACGGTGGCTCCAGTTGATCACCTCCTGCTCTAGAAAACGGGAGTTAGGCACGATAATCGAAATCTGATCGAGGGTTTTGATCTCCGTGCTGCGAGCGCCAATCCGCTCAACCGTGCCCATAAACTCGCCAAACTCAACAAAGTCTCCTACCTGGATAGGGCGCTCGAAGACCAGCACGAGGCCGCTGCCAAAATCCTTAGCGATGTTTTGCAGACCTAAGCCAATTCCCACACCCAGGGCGCTAGCCAGAATGGCTAGAGAACTTAAATCTAAGCCCCACACCTGAAGAATCACAATCGTGCCGATTGAGATCAGGGTGTACTTAGCTAAGATCGCGACTGCTTCCTGCGCCCCTCGCGTAATGCCGGTGATGCGCAAGATGCGCGATCGCAGAATATTTGTGATTGTGCTGGAGATGATAATTAGCCCCAGCAGCAGCCCTAGCAGGAAGAGTAGATCAAGAATGGAAAACGAGCGCGACCCCAGCACAAAGCTGCGCAGAGTAAAGGTATTGGTGAGGGCATCAACGAAGCGATAGCTCCACTGCCGGGTAAAGGGAAATAGATTAGTGACATAGAGCAGCGTGCCGCCCCAAATGCAGAGGCGCACCAGAAATAAAGAGCCATTCAGCAGCAGATTAGAGGCGGAAGGTGCCCGGTGACTGCTCGATTCAGCCGGATCGCTAAAGGTGAGATTCTGGAGCCATTGGCGGAAGTAGCCGTGCCACAGTCGGCCCGTCAGCCAGTGGGCGATCGCCGCCATCAGCAAAAAGCCGAGAGAATACAGCCCAGCCTGCTGCAAAAACTCCTGACTGCGTTCTTCCTGAGCCTGAGAAATGGCGGCTCTAATCTGTTTAGTCCAGCCTTTAGCTTGCGCTTCCGGGCTAGAGTAGGTGCTAATTTGCCGGTCGGTATCGGTAATAGTCAGCAGATGCTCACCATTGAGCAAAACGGTGGGCAAGCCGTTGCGCGAGAGCTGCTGTAGTTGGGGCCGCTGGGCCATCTCAGCGGCGGCGGCGAGCTGCTCACTGATGCGGCTGGCTCGCTCCTGGGCTGAAAACTGCTCTGTGGCCGCTACTTCAAACACCGAGCGGCCATCTAAAACGACGGTGGCAATATTGGGCTCTTCCTGAGCTGCTCCCGGCAGTGCCAGGGTCAGTGCCAGGGCGGTCGCTAAACAGAGCGCAGCGAGGCGATATCGAAACTGGTGTCCAAACGGTCGCCAATGCCTTATCTGCAGCCTAACAGCCTGTTTTCGGCGACTTCTCTTCATGCAGTCATACCCCATGCGCCATCACTTGCCTAAAGTCTGAGGTTAATCTAACTCAACTCTAGATCTCTGAGGCCAGAAGGAGATCTAAGTTCCAGGCTTGCAGCCAGTTTTCCATCTGACTAAAGCTGGCAGCAGCGATAGCAGCACCAGCAAGCTGAGCGCGAAGATAAAGGGCACCTGTTGCTGACCGTCAAGCGCCTGTTTGCCCGTAACGCCCAGCCAGGTATAGGCTAGCGTACCGGGAATGATGCCTAAAAACGTACCCAAAGCGTAGTGCTGCAGAGGCACAGCCGTGAGGCCAAAGAGAAAGTTAATCACGTTAAACGGCGAAATCGGCGCGAAGCGGACGGTAAGCACGCAGCGGAAAGCCCGCTGGCGCACAATCTCATTTAGCTTCACCAAAAGCCGCCGCTGCCCAAAGCGTTGCTTAAACCAGTCCTGCAGCAGATACCGGGCTAGGCCAAAAGCCGCGATCGCCCCCAGCGTTGCCCCAATCACTGACCACACCGTACCCCAGAACAAGCCAAAAACGGCTCCCCCAGCAATCACCAAAATTGTTCCCGGTACGCCCACCGCCGTTGCAATTACGTGGGCGGCGATAAACGCCAGCGATCGCCAGTGCCCAGCGCAGCTCAAAAACTGAACTAAACGCTCCTGATGCAGCAGCAGCGACAACCCGTCCCGACAGCAAATCACTGCGATCGCCATTAAGCCAACCAAGAGCCAGAAGCGCTTGCTTTGAAGAATGGCTCGTTTCATTCCACCGGCCTCACCTGCCCCATCTCCCCTCACCTGCCCCACTAACTTTCAACCACAACTTCCTCACTGTCCCCTGGCACTGCGTTCTTCAGCGCTTTGCGAGCGACGCGGGTGACGTAGATGGTGACGGCAACGGTGGCAATGAAGCCGACGATGCGGATTGTCCAAATGATGCCGGGGTTAGAAGGCGCTTCTCCGGTGCCAATCATGGCCAGGTTGCCGGCCAGGGAGCCGAGATAGACGTACATGATGGTACCAGGGATAATGCCTGTGGTGCCCAGCACATAGTCCGGCAGAGAAACTTTAGTCAGTCCTAGGGCATAGTTGAGCAGATTGAACGGGAAGGCGGGGGAAAGGCGAATCAGGAAAATGATTTTGCGGCCTTCGCGGCCAATGGCGTCGTCGATGGCTTGAAAGCGCTCACTATTAGCAATTTTTTTAGAAATCCAGCCCCTCGCTACGTAGCGGCCAATTAAAAAGGCGGCGGTTGCCCCTAGCATGGCTCCAATGAACACGTAGATAGATCCCTGGACAACGCCAAAGACGACGCCAGCGCCTAGCGTAATAATCGAGGCGGGCAAAAAGGCAACGGTCACGACGATATAGAGAGCGATAAAGACCAGGGGAGCCACAATGCCCAGACTGTTAATCCAGTCTAAAACTTCCACCAGCCGCGCCTGGGGCGCAAAGCCGCTAGCGGCTTCCTGGGCGAGGGCCGGGGCCGCCGAAAAGGCGATCGCGGCAGCAGTCATCAGTAAAGTCATGCGTAAAAGCTTCAAAGAGCGAGGCCGAGTCAGATAGTACATGGGTTTAAGTTGATGAAACAGTAAAAATCAAGGCGGTCGAATCACAATCGGACACACAACAGACATCTATCTCTTTTCGGTCAGCTTCAGGTGAGCGCCCCACCGCAGCTAGAGCCACTACCCGCCGTACAGCCATAGCAATAAGACGCCGTGCGCACCTGCTCAATCAAATCTAGGCTGTTCGCGGCCAGTAGCCGAGCGACTGTGATGGGCTGACCGTCAGGCGATCGCGCCGGTAAGCCTTCCATCTGGTTGAAGTCGCAGTCGTAGACATTGCCCAGGTAGTCAATTGACAACTCATTGCGGCACATAAGGTAGTCAACCGTGCTGGGATTGTAGTGCTGCTCCAAAAACTCCAGGTAAGGCTGATGCAGTTGACGGTGCTGCAGATGAAACTTGGTACGACCAATCGGCAAATTGGTAATGGTCAATAGCTGGTTGAAGACAAGGCCGAAGTTCTCTTGGAGGAAGCTTTTGTAGGCTCGTTCTAGATTCTGCTGGTTGGGCGTCAGAGAAAAATCATCTGAAGTAGGAACAGGCGGGTTGTAGACCAGATCTAGGCTCAGGGCCGGATCTTGCCCGTAGCCCAGGGCATTGAGCTGCTGCAGCGCTTTAATCGAAGCCTCAAAAACGCCCTGACCGCGCATCTTATCCACGTTTTCTGCTAGGTAGCAGGGCAGCGAGGCCACAACCCGGAGTCGATGCTGCGCAAAGTAGGCAGGCAAATCCGTATACTCTGGCTCCAAGAAGATAGTCAGGTTAGAGCGCACAATCACCGTTTTGCCCGCTGCGCCAGCAGCTTCTACCAGGGGCCGAAAGCCATAGTTCATTTCGGGGGCACCCCCGGTCAAGTCGATAGCTTCAATTTGCGGAAATTGTTGAATCAGCTCAATCAGCTGCTCACAAACTTCTGGCGACAGTTCCTCTGTTCGATGCGGGCCTGCTTCCACATGGCAGTGGCTACAGCTCAGATTACAGCGACGCCCTAGATTGATTTGCAAAACCCGAATGGGCTGCTTCGTCAAAGGAGCGGCTAGCTTCTGGCTAAAAGGGGTGAGCCGACTTGCTGAAGCAGAGGATGAATGTGCTTTAACCATGTTGATAGATAGATTCGTGCAAGAGATGGTTTAGGGTGTTTGGGTAATGTTTCTAGTCAACGTCACGCTTTATTAAAAGCGCTGCGACTGAAATTTCCCTGAGAAACGACTGGTGATTTGATTAGTCAGACTACTAGCCAGCTTAGGAACTTTTCTAAGCTGTTTGGGGTAAAAAAATCAGGTTGCTCTCAGTTTTAGCTGATAGGGTTTTGAGTAAGGCTCAGGAACCTTACAGCAGATTTTGTCAGTTCAGCCTCATCTGTTGTTGGCTTTTCGCCCATGACCTTCTTTTATCGGCTGCTAAAGCCGCTTCACCGAGCCATAAGCAGGATTGATTGCAATTCAATTCAGTTTCGCCTAACGGCTGGGATTCTGCTGGCTTCGGCATTGGGAATCGGCAGTATCACAGCCTGGACAACCTGGCGTATGCAGCAGATTTTGCTGGAGGGTCAGAAGCAATCGGCGATTGAAATTGCTGAGCGATTTGGCGAAGATGTTGCGCTGTATCAGGAAATGATGCCGCTAGAGGCCGCTATACAGCAGGTCATTGACTATCGAACAACAGGAGATTTGGCAATTTGGCTTAAGTCTGCTGACAATCAGGTTTTAGCGCGATCGCAAACCCTAGCGCTGCCTTCCTGGCAGGCTGCAGGGGTTACCGAGCAGCTTTTAGCCCTAGAAAGGAGCAATTTTATCGATGTCTATGCCATTGAAAATCACTACTGGGTTATCTGTGCTGGCCCGCTAGAAATTGCCGATAACCCCGTCGGTATCCTCTATGTAGCCAACGACATTACCCAGGCGCAGCGCAGCTTTTTGGCCGTCGTTCGCAGCTTGAGTATAGTGGGCAGCGGCGTATTGCTGGCGATCGCCCTGGTAATTGCCCTTGCAGTACGGCGATCGCTGCGCCCAATTCGGCAACTCAATCAGCTCGCGGCCAACGTGTCTATCAGCAACTTGAACGATACCCAGCTCCAGCTAGACCAAGCGCCCACGGAAGTGCAGCAGCTCGCTCAAACCTGCAATATGATGCTGTCTCGCCTGTCAGATGCCTGGATGCAGCAGCGCCGCTTTGTTAGCGATGTTTCCCATGAGCTGCGCACGCCCCTGACGCTAATTAACGGCTATTTGCAGAGTACGCTGCGCCGCTGCCAGACCCTAACCGAACCGCAAAGAGAAGGGCTAGAAATTGCCACTGCCGAGACTGAGCGCACCATCCGCCTGCTGCAAGATCTGCTAGATTTGGCCCGCACCGAGAGCGGTAGCCTCCGCTTCGCCCTAGAGGTGTTGGATCTGCAAGAGGTGGTGAGGGAAGTGGTTGAAATGGCCGACTATGGCAATCAGCAGGTGCAAGTCAAAGCCGAAACCCTCTCTTTACTGGCCCGCGTTGATCGCAGTCGGCTCAAGCAAATCTTGATCAACCTTATAGACAATGCGGTCAAGTATTCCAGCCCCGGTGAAATCGTAGTGGTAAAGCTGATTAGAAGCGATAAACAGGCGCAAATTCAGGTAATTGATCGCGGCCGCGGTATTCCCCTCTGCGATCAGACCGCCATTTTTGAGCCTTTCTACCGAGTTGACGAAGATCGATCGCGGGCCACAGGCGGGACGGGGCTGGGGCTTTCCATTGTCAAAAGGCTGGCAGAAGGGATGGGCGGTCAGGTCAAAGTCTACTCTAAGCTGGGTGAAGGCAGTCGGTTTACGGTCTGCTTCCCCATTGCTTAGGGATAGGGGGCTTAGGGATGGGGAAATCCTCAGGGCGGCCTTTATGAACACGCGATCAACGCATCCGATCGCTGCAAGACTGCTAAGTCTTCGGCGTCTAGTTCTACAGGCGTACCGCTGCGAATCAGCTCGGCAAAATCTTCGTTTGGCACCATAATGCACAGGGCATAGAGCCGGGTAGAGCCGGTATTTTCAATGATGTGGATGCCGTTGGGCGGCACTAGGATGCTGTCGCCGGTCTGAATCGGAATCGACTTGCCGTCGCAGTAAGCTTGTCCTTCTCCCTTCAGCACAAAAAACATCTCGACCGCAAACTGGTGCCGATTGGGGGGCGTTTTACCGCCAATATCAAAAATTTCCACGCAGCAGGTCAGAGACATGTTGGCGATCGCCGGGTCAAATATGATAGCTAAGCGATTTGTATCTGCGGGGCTGATGCGATAAGCCTGATAGTCGCGCGGTGACTTAAAGACTGGCAAAACGCAGCTTTCAGGACGAGTAGGGCGCTCAGTCATCATTAGGATCGCTCCGTAAGTCCTTGGCAGTTGATTTTGTAGGCAGGCCACATGGCGCTAGCGTAGCGTATCGGCCCCTTGGAAAAGGTACATCAGGCTACGCTCTGGCTAGATGGGCGGCCCTGGTGACCTTAGTCCCAGAGTCTAGACTAACGCCTCAGTTTTGCCGCAAGATTTTTCTATTGTCAAAACTTCACAGCTGCGACGCTGCAGCCCCTGAGAGGCCGCTAAAGCTGCCCCCATCCGCTCTAGCGAATCCGGCGAACTAGCCAGATAGCAGCGCCTACCCCCACGGTATGGGCGACGACCAAATTGGTATTGGCAATGACGACTAAAATATCCAGCACGCGAATGACTTTGTCTGGCGTGTAAATAGCGGCTCCTTGAGGCTGAGAGATGGCCTTGGCTAGCAGCACACCCGTGCTCACTTCTGAACCAATCGTGGCTAAGCTGAGGCCAACTAAATTGGCTATCAGAAAGACTTCAGTTAGTTTCACCGTCTCAGACTTGCTAGGATGCAGGTCTGCTTCGGGTCGCCGTAGCCGTCGTCCGTAACGTACCTGCCGCAAAGCCAGGAAAATACTAAAAGCCAGAGCAACGATGCTACAGCCTGCGAAAAAGATACCAACCCCTAAAAAAGCGCTGTTACTTTCTTCGTTGATGTTGCGCCCGAACAGCGCTAGCAGCAGAATGGTAAGGGAAATAACCGCGATCGCCAACTGCAGCCAAAAGCTTGACCAGCCAGTTAGGCGCAGCGTATCGACAGCTTGCTTCACTTCTGGCGGTACGCCTGATTCAGGGGGAATAGCTGGCTGAGGTGAGGAAGAATTCATGAAAGGATAACAGCCCTTTTGGCAAACTGCTTTGATAGCGCCCTTTAATTCTGCTTGAGTTAGATATCCTGTTCC
>JAAHIC010000217.1 GCA_010671965.1 Leptolyngbya sp. SIO4C5 | reverse complement strand
ATAGGTAGCAGCCACCCAAAACCTCTTGACTCAGACAATTAGTTATCAGGTATTCGGAGTCCAACTTCTTCTCTTTAAGTATGCGTCGATACATCAACAATCGTGGTTGTCAGGCTAGAAACCGTCTTCATCAGGGCTTCGACGACATGCTCCATTGAGTTATAGTCATCATTGTGCAAGAGAACCCGATAGCGCGGTGCTAGCTTGCGAGTCGTTGAACGCTTTTCGATCGTTTCAACAGACACTATGAATACTCCTTCCTGAAATAGCTAAAGAACGTTATGAGCGATTCATGTCAGCAGGAAATCCATTTGCGATTAGCAAGCTTGCCTGCGTAGTCGCAACTGCACTGACTTTTCTCTCAGGCTAAACGAAGACTTCAGTTCCTGACAACCACGATTGTTGATGTATCGACGCATACTTAAAGAGAAGAAGTTGGACTCCGAATACCTGATAACTAATTGTCTGAGTCAAGAGGTTTTGGGTGGCTGCTACCTATGAATGAAGAAAACCCTGGGTCAATTCGTCCTCATCAGATTATTTTCCTAGAACATCAAGCTGTGCGACTTTACGCAGAGGCAATTGATGTTGTGCCGGCGCGGCAGCTTTGCTGGGCTAGACCCCTGATGCTGATTGTCTGTACTTCAGCAGCGGAACTGGAAATGTTAGCGGTTGGCGAGGCTGACATTGCCCAGCTCTATCCTTTAGAAGAGGCCCCTGATCTACTTTGGCCGCTGGACTTCTTTCAGGCTGCTTTGGACTTAGAAGTGATTTCGCTGCTCAGCCAGGCCCAAAGCTTATCCGCTGCCGACCAGCAGCGGCGCGGCTTACAGCAGCTACACTATCTGATTAAGCAAATTTGGCAGGCCCATCCTGAACTATTTGTCAAATCCGAGTCTGCCTCTGTCTCAATGCCGCGTAGTGAAAAAGGATTGCTTTGAAATTTAGCGGCAGTCCCCTGCGGTCCGCGCTTCCCGGCGACTGACTTTCCCCTCATGCTTATTCAGTGCTATGCTCACCCGCCTTGATCGCCAATCTCAAATTGACCGCTGGCGCAGCCAGCTCCGGCCCGGACAGCAGGCGTTCGCTGACTGGTCAGGCGGACCTCTAGCCGTTTCTGCCGTTCCTGGCTCTGGTAAATCCACCGGCATGGCTGTGGGCGCTGCGATCGCGATCGCCCGGCATCAGCTTCATGGACGGCGTCAACTGGTCTTAGTCACGTTTACTCGCTCTGCTGCCGCTAACCTTAAAGCCAAGGTTCGCCATTACTTAAAGGAACTAGCGCTACCGCAAAACAGTTTTGTCGTTTTTACGCTGCACGGACTGGCCCTCAACATTGCCACTCGCAGCCCTGATCTATCGGGCATTCACTTAGATACCTTGACGCTCATCTCCCCTAGCCGGGGTCATCGGCTGATTCGGGCCTGCGTTGAGCAGTGGATTGTCAGTCATCCCCAGCTTTACCAGCAGCTACTCGAAGGCCAGCAGTTTGACGGCGAAGAAACCGAACGGCTCAGACGTCAATCGGTTTTGCGCACTGAAATATTACCTGAGCTAGCCAGCACCGTAATTCATGAAGCAAAAAGCTCAGGCCTGACACCAGCGATGTTGGCTCAGATAGAGGCCAATTCAACGAAAGCCTTGCCAGTCGGGCTGAGAGACTATCAAATTTTGACGGTTGCAGCCGGTCTTTACACCAGCTACCAAACTTTGCTACAGCAGCGTCAGCTCATTGATTATGACGACATGGTGCTGGCAGCGCTACGGGTATTGGCAGATCCGGCAATGCGCCAGTTTTGGCAAACCCGATTCTTTGCCATTTTTGAAGATGAGGCCCAGGATTCCTCACCGCTACAAACTCGTCTCCTAGAAATTTTGGCCAGCGAGGGGCAAAACTCGGCACAGGCAGCGAATTTAGTCCGCGTAGGCGATCCCAATCAGGCGATCAACTCAACCTTTACACCTGCCGATCCGGTCTTTTTCAATCAGTTTTGCCAAAACTGTCAGCAGCAAGGCCGACTGGCCACCATTGAGCAGGCCGGTCGGAGTACGGCCACGATCATGCAGGCTGCCAACCGACTATTGACTTGGGTAAACCAGAACCATGTGGGCGATCCGCCTTTTAGACCGCAGGCAATTCAGGCGGTTAGCGCTGACGATCCTCAGGCTGACGCCAATCCGGCGGCTATTGGCCGGGGTGTTGAAATCTATCAGCCTGAAAATGTTGAACAGACTGTACGGCTGATAGCTCAGCGGGTTGCGGCTCTGCTAGCTGAAGATCCCAGCCGAAATGCAGCCATTTTGGTACGTGAGTATCGCCAGGGTCGCTTTGTCCGACGCTTACTGCAAGATCCAACTACATTAGGGGTTGATTTAGAGGCCTGCGGGATTAGCTTATATGACGTGGGAGAACGCGATCGCCAGTCTGACATTCCGGCTGAAATGTTGGCCATGCTGCAGTTTATCGAACGGCCCCACTCGGCAGATCGACTTAAAGCGGCGCTGCAAATTTTGGTCAAGCGGCAGCGTATTCCCACCCAAGATCTCAATCAGTTAGTGAGTCAACCAGAGCAGTTCCTTTACCCAGGGCCGCTAGATCCGGTGCTGAGCAGTGAAGCTGCTAGGCAGGCACGTCGCTACTGCCAGGGAATTTTGCGATCGCGTTTAGAACTGCCGCCCTATCACCTCATTTCCTTTTTGGGGCTAACCCTGCAGTACAACCAAAGCGAACTGGCCACCGCCGATAAGTTAGCCACTCGCATAGCTCAGCAAACCTTGGGTGAAAGCAGTTTAGCCTCAATGCTTCAGGCTTTACGAGAAACGGTAGACTCTGAGCGATTTGAGGCTGTAGAGACAGAGGATGTCGATGCTATCTATACCCGCCCCGGGCAGCTAACGCTGATGACTATGCACAAGGCCAAAGGGCTAGATTGGGATATCGTTTTTATTCCTTTTCTGCACAGGCAAACTATTCCCGGCGACATCTGGATACCGCCTCAAACTCGATTCTTAGGTGACTTCGCCGTGGCTGAAGTCGCTCGGGCACAAGTCCGCGCCGCTATTCACAACTTAGAAGCAGGAGACAGCGCTATGCCCGATGTGTTGACGGCCTGGCAGGCGGCGACTGAGCTAAAACAGGCTGAGGAATTTCGGCTGCTTTACGTGGCGATGACGCGGGCCAAGCGCCTACTTTGGCTTTCGGCAGCTCAACAGGCTCCTTTTAGCTGGAGCAAACCTGAAAATCTCCAGGCCGCTCAGCCAAGTCCGGTGCTGTCCGCTCTGCAGTCCTAAAATCGGCGGCGATCGCCACATATCCGTCCAAAAGCCGCAAATTTCTCCTCAACTGGTCGAATTCAGGTCAAGATAGGATTTAGTTGTTGTCTCAACCTAGCGAACAGCATGACTGTAGCCGTTATTAAGTTTTCTTCTGAAGACTGCGGTATTTGCCACAAAATGTCCTTTTACGATCAGAAAGTCGCTCAAGAATTAGGGCTTGACTTCATTGATGTCAAAATGCAGGATACGACAACCTACCGGCAGTATCGCAAAATTTTGCTAGCCCAATATCCTGATAAGGCTGAGATGGGCTGGCCAACCTACCTGGTTTGCGAAAATCCAGCCGCAGATTTTCAAATCTTGGGGGAGGTTAAAGGCGGGCACCCCAAGGGCGAGTTTCGTCAACGCCTACAAACCGTCTTGGATACAGCCGCTGCCTAAGCTGTCATCTAAACAAGCTGCGCTGGCTTCAGGCTTTCTGAGATTTTGGCACTGGTGTAAAAAAAGATTGGGATAGGTTTTTTGCCGGAAAGCGGTAAGCAGCTGTCCTAAAGCGCAAAAACTGCGTTGCTTCTGTCTGCAGCGGCCAACGGTTGAGAACCTGCAGTCCTGTTTGCATGGTTCTAATTACCGTGGGGCTTAATCTGAGAAAGCGCGAGATTTCTGAAAGCCGATAGCTTTTTTGAATCCTGCTAGCCGCAACTGGGATGTGTTGATAAGCCAGGTCGCGTCGGACTTCAAACCAGTAGCGTTCGGGAAACTGCTGGAAGTCGTAATGGCAGATCTGTAAGACTCGCTCTACGCGGTTGTAGCGGTGAATACACCAGTCTCTCAGCATTTCCCAGGAGGGATGTAAATCTTGGGCCAGGATGAGGCTAACTGTCTGCTGCCGTACTCTGGGCAGATATTCTTCCGTCCAAAACTGCATCATCTGAAAGTAGCCGGGGCGATCAAAACAGGTCATGGACAAAATCTCTGAGCGCTTCACCCCAAAGTTAGCCAAGACTTCTTCTGGAAAGTAGCAAACACCCTGTAGCGCATCTTCGCGCAGATCGCGCAGGTTGTTGTAAAACTGATCGACTAGGCCAAAATAGCAGATCGCCTGCCGGTGCTGAGCCGAGATGAAGGGGAAGCACTGGAAAAAAGACCCGGCAATGCGTTCGAGCATCTGTTCGTAATCATGCAGCGTTTCGATCGCCAGATTAGGCTGGTGATAATCGCGCATCGCTTCAATATATCGATCCCATACCCGCAGCGAGACATTTGCCTCGCCCTGCTCGGTCACGCCTAGCTGGGCCAGATAGTTGAGGATTTGCCAGTGCTGGTGTTCAGCGGCAATTTCTCCCGTCTCAAATAAACGTTTCCAGGCGTGATAGAAATTCTCGAATTCTGAACTATGCTGCAGCAGCTGATCCTGCTCGGCCAGGCGATCAATCCAGCGCAACCAGTATAGACGCTGGATCCAGGCTTGCTGAATATCGGGGGCTAAATGAACTAACCAAGCTGCGTTATCTTCGTCTTTGAGAGCATCGTCTGCGATCGCATCGTACTTAGAAGAGCTGGCCAATTTTAAAGAAGTCATCTTGGTAGATAGAATCTCGCCCCATTACTTTCTGCAGCATAAACAAATCGTTACCTGAGCGCCTCGCAGTATTCACTTAGGTTTTAGTCGCTACCGGCTGTTATCCGTAGATCCGCGGGAATGCCTGCAAATATTTGACTTTCCTCAGCGCTGCTGGAGTTCAGTAAATTTGTGGCCCGTCCATTCCGGTAGCCAGAGACAAAAGGCTGTGGACTTCACTAATTTTTACAAACTGGGTGTGGGCCTTATTATAAAAGTCTTTTGACTTTTAGCGGTGTAGGGTTTATCCCTGCGATCGCAAAACAAAAATTACGATCTTAGGCAGCAGCGTGGATCGAAGCTATTAGGATTAAAATCATAGTTCTATTACAAATTTGGGAGAAAGCTCCAACAAGCAAGATAGAGCTTTAGTGATTGCAGTAGGGTAGAAAGTTTCATGTCCCTGTTCGACTGGTTTGCAAATCGAAGAAAGTCAGGCCCCATCAGCAAAGATCGCCAAGAGCGCGAAATTGCCGATGGCCTATGGACAAAGTGCGAGGCCTGCGGTGTTTTGACCTACACTAAAGACCTGCAAAATAATCAAAAAGTTTGTCCGGAATGTGGGCATCATCATCGCA
The DNA here is from genome assembly GCA_010671965.1 of Leptolyngbya sp. SIO4C5. Lineage (GTDB taxonomy): Bacteria > Cyanobacteriota > Cyanobacteriia > Phormidesmidales > Phormidesmidaceae > Sphaerothrix > Sphaerothrix gracilis. The sequence continues at coordinate 1,716 of JAAHIC010000217.1, read as the reverse complement.
TTTTTAGCGATGAGCGGATTCAGCAGCTTACCGATACCAACACCTGGCAGCCTCTAGATACTCACATTTGGCCGCAAGACCCGCTGAAGTTTCGCGATCGCAAAGCCTACCGCGATCGCCTGCGGGATATGCAAAGTAAAACCGGACTTAATGACGGGGTGCAGACTGGCATTGGCGAAATTGATGGCCTTGCCTTTGGCTTGGGCGTGATGGATTTTCGCTTTATGGGGGGCAGCATGGGATCAGTGGTGGGCGAAAAGCTGACGCGCCTGATTGAGCGGAGTACCCGCGATCGCCTGCCGGTGGTCATTGTATGTGCTTCTGGCGGCGCTAGGATGCAGGAGGGAATGCTGAGCTTGATGCAGATGGCTAAGATCTCTGCGGCCCTAGAGCGCCATCGTTCCCAGCAGTTGCTCTACATGCCAGTACTTTCCCATCCCACCACCGGGGGAGTCACTGCCAGTTTTGCCATGTTAGGAGACATCATTATCGCTGAACCTCAGGCTACAATTGGCTTTGCAGGGCGGCGAGTGGTAGAGCAGACTTTGCGCGAAAAGCTGCCTGAAGATTTTCAAACAGCCGAATATTTGCTGAAGCACGGCTTTGTTGACATCATCGTGCCGCGAACTCAGCTAAAGCAGACCCTTGCCCAACTGATTCGTTTGCATCAGCCTTTGGCGGAAGATGCTAAGTCTAAGCCTTTAGACGAAGCCGTTCATTTCAATCAAATTAGCGTTCAGCCCTCGATGCACTTTGGCTAATAGCCCTCAGCTGTTCCACCGCAGTTGTAGGTGAAAGCGAATAGAACACTTTGGGAATGACCCTTTCAGTGGCATGATAGTGATACTGGAATGACTCAGTCCTAATGGGTCATGCTGTGTTGAATGATGCATAACAATAATCGAGCCACTTTGAGGAGAACCATGTTTAAGAGATGCATTTGGCTTCTTGCGGCTATCTTATTTTTCTCAGGCCACCTATTTTCCGCCAGTGCAATTGCCGCTGAGCTAGATGAAGCAACCCGTACGGTCAAGCTAAACGAGCAGGGAGACACCTACGTTTTGAGCTTAGAAGAAGTGAACCGGGGTCGCCGACAGTTTAACTACGCTTGTGGATCTTGTCACGTTTCGGGAATCACCAAGACTAACCCCGACGTGGGCTTGGATCCTGAGGCTCTTGCCGGAGCTTTGCCTCCTCGCAACAATCTTGAGGCCCTTGTGGACTATATGGAAAATCCAACTACCTACGATGGATTGGAGGAAATTGCTGAGATTCACCCCAGCCTGAAAAGCACTGACATCTATCCCAAGATGCGAAGCTTAACGGAGGATGATTTGGTAGCGATCGCAGGCCATATCCTACTGCAGCCGAAAGTGATTGGTGACATGTGGGGCGGTGGTAAAGCTCGCTATTCCGCACCAGCAGTTGTAGAAGAAACGGAATCTATTTAGGTTAGGTTCTACCAAGCTAGCTAGCGTTTGTCGTAGCGGGGCGGTCTTGATCATGATGGTTGATCAAACCTAGGTTAGATCGGCAGCTCCGCTTGCTAACGGAGCCTACCCCTGCGTCGGCTGGGCGCACTGCAAAAATCCGCTAATTTTTCTAACAGGGAGCCAAAAGCTCTGCCTTAACGAATCTAGGCGTTAAGACAGAGCTTTTGGCTCCCTGTTAGAAAAATTAGCGGATTTTTGCAGTGCGCCCAGCCGACGCAGGGGA
>JAAHIC010000216.1 GCA_010671965.1 Leptolyngbya sp. SIO4C5 | reverse complement strand
TAGTGCTCGTACCTTTGATAGGGCAAAAGCACTATTTTTGGGAGACTCTAGAGAATTCTACGGTTTTAAGGCCTATCAGGTATGCGCTTTTTCGGTAAAGGCTGTGCACTGGCTGATCTGATATTGCTTGACCGATAGGGTTGAGATTTTCTGATTTTTTTCAGCGACCGAGTTACGAGCACTGATCACCTCTCCTTTTTCCTCAACCGTGATTTGATAGTCGCCTTGCTTGTGAGGAGCTGTGTAGGTAATTTTGATGGTTGCCCAGCTAGCATCATCTGTCCAGCGCTCTAGCCAGAGCTGTAACAGCTTAATCGGTATCCAGCGCAGTATTGAATAAAGCCAGCGTTTCTTACCCGTCAGTCCTTTGCCTTTAGTGCGGATGCGCTTCGGGTAAGCAAACCAATCCCACCCCACCTGCATCCAAGCTTCTCGCTCAGCAATTTGCTCAAATCGAGTGCAGCCCGACCACCCCCGATAAAACCGCTTCATCTGCCGGTGGTCGCCGGTTCGTTCAACAAGCTGGGGCAGACTGCCTAATTCTAAATGTCCCCAGAAATGCCCTGTAGGCAAATCAACCAGAGTCGGAGCAAACTGATGTCCACCAAAGTGAGTGCTTTGCCAAACCCGCAGAGAGCTATCAGGCTGAGCGTAGGTTTGACGGAGCTGACGATAGAGCGGTGTTCCAAATCGACCACAGGCCAGATCAATCTGCGTATGGGTGCAAACCAGCATTTCGCGTATATTTTGAGTGGCTTGCTCATACGGTGCAAACGGGGAAAGATCAGCCGTTTTTCCTAACAGCCGGTTCAACAGGGCTAAAACCAGCGGACCGGCCTGTTCATCGGGTACCCAGTATTCTTGTTTGACATATTGAGCAAATGGTTCATCAGGTCGATGATAGTAGATGACGCGGGTGTAACCTGGTGTCGAATAATCAGGATCGGGGGCGATCGCTGCGGGCATCATCACCCGGCCTCGCTTAAAAATCAGTTTCTCAACCGTAGCGATGACCTGAGCAATGAGCGGGTGTTCGGCAAACATCGACTTGGGCCAGGGCTGCTTGACTTCCACCAGCAGCCAATAATCGACGGTCTGGGCTGAGCCGACAGGGTCTTCACCATTGGCCTTAGAGACTTGCGAGCAGTACCGGCAATCAGCGACGTCATCTAAGCTTTGTATATTGATCATTCCTGCAATTAATTCTCATTACTTTAGGCAAACTTAATTGTACCGCTTGGGCGGTCTCCAGCTTTGTTGGTCGCTAGCTACCCGTTAGACTCATGGCTGGATAGTGGCCTTCAGCCAAAGAGATTCCTAAAGATTGTCGCTTTTGATTTATTGAAGACTTGCTAAGGATAGGGGAGTCGGCTAGCCGATATACTAGCTTAAGAAAATTATTGAGATTATTTTTCAATAATCAAGTTGACGCAAAACATCTATGGGTATTATCTGGCTGCTGATCAAAGCCTCTTGGCTCAGCGTTATCGCGGCTGTTGTTGCGGGGATTATCAGCGGCGGCTGTAGCGCCCGGCTAATCGCGCTAATCAACACCGCGATCGCTCAAAGCTCGCCGCCCCCCTCGCTGATTTCCGCTTTCATCGGTCTGGCTTTACTGGTGCTGGTCACTGGCAGCCTGTCTCAATTTTTGCTGATTGATCTGGCTCAGGATTCGGTTTATCGGCTGAGGCTGAGGCTGAGCCAGCGGATTTTATCGGCTCCGCTGCAGCAGTTAGAACGGCTTGGCCCCAACCAGCTTTTGGCGGTGTTAACCAATGACGTTCAGGCGATCTCAGATACAGTTTTTATCATCCCTTTCCTCTGCATTGATATCGCCGTGATTGGCGGCTGCCTAGTATATCTAGGCTGGCTCTCTGGCTGGGTTTTTCTGGCGGTGATGGTGTTTTTGGCGATCGCGATTGGTCTGGTGCAGATTTTGATCAACCAGTCCTACCGCTTTATTGGCCTGGCTCGGGAAGAAACCGACCGCCTATTCAAGCATTTTCGCAGCATTACCGATGGGGTCAAAGAGCTGAAGCTGCATGCTACCCGGCGGCAGGTTTTCTTTGAAGAAGATTTGCAGGTGAGCGCAGCCTCATCTCGTCAGTATCAAAAGATTGCCTTTAAGCTTGGAGCCTTGGCCACCACCAGCGGCCAACTGCTATTTTTTGTGCTGATTGGGCTGCTGCTGTTTGGCATCGGGCCGATTCTACCGGCGGCGCAGGCGGTTCTACCGGCCTATGTCCTGACGCTCACCTACCTGCTGGGGCCGCTGCGCAATGTTATTCAGCTTTTGCCTAACCTGATTAGAGCCAACGTGTCGATTCAAAAGGTGAACCACATGGGGCTTGCCCTAGCTAAGAGTGCGGAGTTGACCACAACGGTGAGGCAGATGGCCGCACCGGACTGGCAGCGGCTAGAGCTAAGAAATATTACGCATACCTACGACAGCGGCGACGTCGACCATCGTTTTACGGTCGGGCCGCTGGATCTAACCCTGAAGCCGGGAGAGCGAGTCTTTATTGTGGGCGGCAACGGCAGCGGTAAATCGACCCTAGCTAAGCTGATAACCGGCCTTTATAGTCCTAAATCGGGAGAAATCTGGCTAAACGGTCAGCCCATTGACGAGACTAACCGGGAGCGGTACCGGCAGAATTTTTCAGCTGTTTTTTCAGACTTTTATCTGTTTGAGCGTCTCATTGGCAGCAGCGATCTCACTCTAGACAGTCAGGCCAAAACGTACTTAGAAAAGCTGGAGCTAACCCAGAAAGTCTCGGTGCGAGACGGAAAGCTTTCAACGACGGCACTTTCCCAAGGGCAGCGCAAACGGCTGGCTCTGCTGACAGCATACCTAGAAGATCGGCCTATCTATCTGTTTGATGAGTGGGCCGCCGATCAGGATCCGATTTTTCGAGAGATTTTCTATACTCAGCTGCTGACGGAGCTTAAAGAGCAGGGCAAGACGGTATTAGTGATTAGCCATGACGATCATTTTTTCCATCTCGCCGATCGCATTATTAAGCTCGACTATGGCCGGATTGAATCGGATGAGTACTGCAACCCCTAGCTCACATCGACCTGCACTAAACAGTTCTTGATATCGGCTAAAATCTGACGCGCGGCCAACAGGCCGCGCCCGGAAGCCCAGACATCGCCAGCCACCTCACACACAGCTCCCCGCTGCACGGCATCTAGCTGCGACCAGAGGCGATCGCTGATAAAGTCCGCTTTAGCAGTCGTATCCCATTCCGGATTGTGAATTAAAAAGATAACGTCGCCATCTGGACTAGCTAAATCTTCGCGGGATATTCTTTGGAAAAACTGCTCGTCTTGGCTTTGGGCTTCATTGCGCTCAAAGCCAATTTCCTGAAGCACGGCTCCTGAAAAGCTAGTCGGTGTATGGGCGATCAAACCCTCCGGAGCTGAAATTAAAACCGAAACTGTAATCATCTTCGGGGCAGTGTCCATCGAGGCTTTGAGATCGGTAATTTGCTGCTGATAGTCGGCCAAGAGCTGCTCGGCTGCCTCTTCCTTGCCCAACGCTTCAGCATACAGGCGAAAATTGCTTTTCCAGTCCCAGTGCCTGCCCGCACCTTCGATGAAGACGGTGGGGGCAATCTGTGACAGCCGGGAATAGATCTGAGCTGAAATGCTTTTCGCACCCAAAATCAGGTCAGGATCAAGCTGCAGAATTGTCTCTAGGTCAGGCTGGTTGTATTCCCCTACGACTGGGATTTTGCTAACAGCCTCACCCAGATAGTCAGGAATCGAACCGTAGCGAATAGTGCCAACGGGCGTGATATCGAGCGCTAGGGCAGCATCTAAGGCAGTTGTGTCAATCACCACAACGCGCTCAGGAGAAAGGGGCACCTGTGAAGTGCCCATTGCATGCTCTATCGTCTGGGTTGGTACATTCGGATCGAGCGTGGGAGAGACTGGGGCAGGCTGACAGCTTACTAGGAGCCCCACTGCCACAGTGCCCAGTACCAGACCCATAGAACTCGTCCAGCTTCGGCAGTTCATACAGTTTCTAGAAATTGACAGAGTAGCGCAGGCTCAGTGTACGTCCAGGCGCTGGCGGACGCTGGGTAATATTGGTAATGAGCTGCCCGGCAGTTGAGACATATTCAGTATTGAACAAGTTGCCAATTCCCAGCGTCAGCTGTCCTTCTCCTAGCTGAACTGTGCTAGAGAAGTCTACGACGGTGTAGCCGCCAGGGGCCACCGTATCAACTCCGTCGTCTAAGGCGCGATCGCGTACACCAATCAGCAGCAGATCAAAGCGATTGGTCCACCCTGAAGTGGTTTCATTTTCCAGATACAGACCGAGCTTAACGGGCTGAACCTCCACCGAACTGAGCGCATCAAAATTACCGTCATCGTCAACATCGTTTTCGCCTTCATTCCAGGTAAAGGTGCCGCCCAACCGCCAAGCCGTGTCTGGCTGCCAGTCAACCGTTGCTTCGATGCCGTAGTTACGCTGCGGAGCGCGGTTGACCACGCCGAAGCCCGTTGCCGGATCAATCGAAATGCTGCTGCCTAATTCAGACTCGTTATAAAAGCCGCTCAGCGTCGCCTGAAGCTGATTAAAGTCAGCCCGGATCCCAGCCTCAAAGTTATCTACTTTCTGCGGCTCTAGCAGCAAATCATCCGTGACGTCAAACGTGGGTAGCACCCCTTGCAGAGAGTTGCCGATATCCGGAATCGAAAAGCCCTGAGCAAAGCTGGCAAACAAACCCAGTTCTGGAATAGGCCGATAGATCAAACCCACGTTAAACAGCACATCATCAAAGCTACTAGTGCCCCCCTGACGCTCGCGCGGAAAGCGGAAGGCTAGCTCATAATCATCCACGGAGAGATCGACGTTCTCATAGCGGATACCGCCGCTGAGCTGGAGCTGACTGGTAATGTCCCAAGTCCCCTGAGCGAAGAGTCCCAGCGTTTCTAGGTCATAGGAGGGAAAGCGATCGAGGCTGCGATCGATAATATTGAGTTCCTGATTGGCCGCAAAGGCAACCGGATCTGACACCAGTAGCGGAGAAGCCGTTTCGTTGCGTGAGTAGTCCACCCCCCACAGCACACCGAACACATCTCCTAGTGGCGTATCAATCTGCAAGCGTCCGCCATATTCTTCATCCTGGAGGGAAGTCTGCCACAGCTCAGGGAAAAAAGCCGGCAGCCCCAAACCTGATAGGTCAGTGAAAATGCCTACCTCATCCGTATCTCGGTAGTAGAGCTGGGCATCTAGCTGAGAGCCCAGTATGTCCGTATGACGATAGGTCATATTCAGGACGTGGTTGATTTGCTCAGGCGGATCATCATAGCTAGCTCCATCCTCACCAATCAGCAGCGCTCTACCGAAATCGGCATTGGGATCGGCAATCACTGAATTGTCGAATCGATAGTCCGTGTTGCGCAACTGTCGGAAAAAGCTGTAGGTAAAGCCGAGTCGCTGCTGTTCGTCTAGATTGAAGCCGACTTTAGCCAACAGGCCAATCCGGTCATTGTCATTGATGCCGTTGGGCAGAATCCGAATGCCGTCTGCGTTAAACTGACCGTTGGTCACGTCGTAAGCAACCGACAGGACACCGTCGGCCCGCTCGCTGGAGCCGGACACGCCAAACCGCATCCCGTAGCCAAAGACATCCGCTTGATTCGATGTCAGACTTAGATCGCCGCCGAGGCTGAGGTCGTAGGCAACTGATGTTTCTGCCGGGGCACGAGTAATGATGTTGATAATACCGCCAGTGCCGCCGTCGCCGTAGATAGCACTGGGTCCCCGCAGCACCTCAATCCGCTCTACCAGCGACGGATCAATCGTGCTGAGGCTGGTGGCAAAGCTGTTGTTGTTAGGCGTTTGCGGTACACCGTCAATCAGGACGGTAATGGGACGGCCCCGCAGCCGCAGCAGGTTGGTACGATCGTTCTCAGGCGGTGCGCCTAGTCCAGGAACTAACCGGCCTAAAATGTCGGGCAGGTTGGTGGTAAAGTTCAGCTGCTGCTCTAGCTCCTCCCGGTCAATGACGGTCACAGATCGAGGAATATCTAAAATGTCTTCCTCAGTTCGCGTCGCCGTGACGACAACCTGAATAGCATCGGTAGAGACATCAGCATCTGCCGTGGCTATACCCGGAACGACGCTGAGCACTAAGCCACCAGCCTCCGCACTCACCTGGGCTATAGGTGGGGCATCGGTTCCCGTTACCGAGACGCGTACGCCTCCCCCAGCTAGCTCAGAGATTTGCACCAGGGCAATGCCCTCCGTTGGACTAAACTGCTGGGCGGCCTCTTCATCGACAAGTGCCAGGGTGGCGTTGGGAATGTCAGTGATTAAGGCATTTCCCGATATTTCAGGGGGACCAGCCGCAAGCGGCTGGTCAGCCACCAGCGTAATACTGAGGCCTTCTGGCGTAGTGCTTGTCCGCACATCGGTGATCACGGCAGCTTCGGCCTGGGCTATTGACTCATCGGGCGGGGCCTCGCGGTGACGCTCTAGCTGCAGCTGGCTTTCCCAGTCGGTAACGGTGAGACTGGCGGACGCGGCGGCGTCATCAGTCAAATCGGCTGGGAGGTCCTGAGCCAGAGACTCTTCAGGCGAGACCAGTGTAGCCGCTCTGTCTGAAGTCTCTGGAACCGGGCTGACTGTCGGCTGGAGTTCTAAAACTTGGGCCGATACCGGGGGAGCTGCGATAACCGCTATGAGGCTGGCTAAGGCACTGTAGGCCAGTAGTCCAATCTGAGTTTTCATCCTTCCTCACACACCTAAATTAATCCTTGCAATAGCGCTTGAAGTGCGGCTAAAGGAACAAACAATAGCCAGCAAAAGCGCTTCAAACCAACCATCTAAGCAGGCTAGACAATCAAGGCTCGACCCCTGACTACAGGTATTGAACCAGCCAGCCTCAGAGGATGGAATTTCAAGAGGCTTTCGTAATACTCTTCTGAAGGATTTTAGCCTAATCAAGAATATTTCTCAATTAAAATTAGTCAGTGACGGAGATTTATTTACGCGAGTTCCAGTTTAAAAAGAAATTTAATCTAACAGTTAAGCTATTTAGGATTGAAAAATTGTTGATATCTATTCTCATGAAAACTTGGCTGAGCTGTCCATACTCTCATCCGCAGGCTGCCCTAAGACTGTTTTGCTTTCCTTACGCCGGCGGCAGCGGCACGTCAATCTATCGCCACTGGGGGCAAAAGCTGCTTGA
>JAAHIC010000215.1 GCA_010671965.1 Leptolyngbya sp. SIO4C5 | reverse complement strand
GTCTATTTAGAAGATTCAATCAAGCCAATTTCTAAATTCAGCGTGACGGAGCGGCTGGTAATGCTCATCTTTCCTAAGCCCGTCCGCCCAGTCTGCCCAGAATCTCAGTCTCAGACGGGCGAGCAATATCCGCCCATGCCCTGACAGAAACAGCGATCGCTCTATCGACTGACAGAGAGAAATTAAATAAAAATAAAGCTACTGTTAATTAGCGTGACATCGGCTTACGTCTTGTGTACTGAGCGTTCGCTGCTTGATATCCTCTGATCCCCCCGATATTCTAGAAACAGCAACCTCGCTATACTGCTGAAGCAAGTTTTCTAAATTTTTGCAGCTATTTTTGACGCTTGAGCGATCGCTACAGCCGCTCTTTGCACAGCGTCATGACCCTCAAGTAATCTGCTCTTTCAAAATTAAATCTGCATGTCTCATACACCTAATTCTCCGGCGATCACTCCTCCTGTTCAGGCTCAAACGCCTTCAGAGGAAACCTGGCAGACCAGTCCTACAGGCATTTATATCTGTGTTCACGGTCATTTCTATCAGCCGCCACGAGAGAATCCCTATCTAGATGCGATCGAGCGTCAGCCCAGCGCGGCTCCGGCTCACGACTGGAATGAGCGCATTCTGCATGAGTGCTATCGGCCTAATGCTTTTGCCCGCATTCTTAATGCTCAGGGCGAAGTCACCTGTATCGTCAACAACTACGAATACATCAGCTTCAACATTGGCCCAACCCTGATGAGCTGGCTGGAGCGCCATGACCTAGAAACCTATCAGCGCATCTTGGAAGCCGATCGCAAGAGCTGTCTGCGCTTCAACGGACACGGCAATGCGATCGCTCAGGTCTACAACCACATCATTTTGCCCCTAGCCAACGAACCGGATAAGTACACCCAGATTCGCTGGGGCAAGGCTGACTTTCGTTCTCGCTTTGGCCGCGATCCCGAAGGAATGTGGCTGGCGGAAACGGCGGTAGACTATCCAACCCTAGAAGCCCTGGCGGACGAGGATATTCGCTTCATCATTCTGGCTCCCTCCCAGGCTCAGCGCTGCCGGGTGATGGGCTATGGCGATCGCCCACCGGAAGAATGGCATGAGGTCGGCGGCGGCCAGATTGATCCCACTCGGCCCTATCGCTGTTTCCTCAATCGTCCGGCTAAGCCTGGCAAGCGGAATTACGTTGATATCTTTTTCTATGACGGCCCAATTTCCAGGGATATGGGCTTCAATGAAGTACTCAATACAGCCCAGCATTTTGTCGGGCGTTTAGGACAAGCAGTGCGCGGGGATCACCGTCCGGCCCAGCTCATCTCAGTGGCGACTGACGGAGAGACCTTCGGCCACCATCGCGGCGGCGCTGAGAAAACCTTGGCCTATGCCGTTACGACAGAACTGCCCCAGCATGGCTGGATGGTGACGAACTACGCCTACTATCTCACCCTGAATCCGCCCACCTGGGAAGTGGAGCTAAAGCCAGTCACGGCCTGGAGCTGCTCCCACGGCGTTGATCGCTGGCAGAACGACTGCGGCTGCGGTGGCGGCGGCGAATGGCATCAGCAGTGGCGGCATCCTCTCAGACAGGCTTTGAACTGGTTACGGGATCAGCTAGCTGAGGTGTTTGAATCGGCAGGCAGTAAGTTTTTTCAAGATCCCTGGCAGGCTCGTGATGCCTATGTGCAGGTAATTCGCGATCGCAGTCCGGAAAATATTGAGCGCTTTATCAGCGCCTATCAAAAGCGATCGCTGAAGACGACTGAAGCTTGCGATGCCCTGCGACTGCTGGAAATGCAGCGTCATGCCCTGCTGATGTATACGAGCTGCGGCTGGTTTTTTGAAGAGCTATCCCGTCCCGAAGGCACTCAGCTTTTACGCTATGCGGCCAGAGCTATCGAGCTAGCCGGGGAAGTCACCGGCCTGCAGCTAGAAGCTGAGTTCATGGAGCGCTTAGCGGACGCGCCCAGTAATGTCAGCTACTTCAAGGACGGTGCTGGCGTCTATCGCCATTTGGCGATCCCCTCCCGCGTCACCCTGGAGCAGGTAGCGGCTCACTATGCCATCAGCTCTCTGTTTACCACCTATCACCGCGAACAGCGGATCTACTGCTATAGCATTCACCAAGCCGACTATCAGCGTCAGCGGATGGGGCCATTAACCCTAGCCATTGGACAGCTCGAAATTGTCTCTGAAATTACCCGTGAAAAAGCTAGCCTCGCCTTCGCGGTGTTGCACATTGGCGGTTGGGATTTCCACTGCTGTATTCGTCGCTTCCGAGGACGGCTCGACTACAGCAATGCCAAAGCCAAGCTGTTTGAGGTGCTGAGTCAGGCCAGCGCTGCCCAGACCGTGTTGGCCCTAAATCGGCTGTTTGGGGATCAGGCGTATAGTCTGCAAGATCTGTTCGCGGAAGAACGGCATCGCATCATGCAGTTGCTTAGCCAGGAAAATCTAGAACGCTTAGACCAGCTCTATACTCAGGTTTACCGCGACAACTACGGCATTTTGATGGCGTTCCACCGCGATCGCCTGCCTGTGCCCCAAGAGCTTCAGGTAGCGGCGGAAATTGCCTTGAGCAATCGCGCCCTCAAGTCCCTCAGACGGCTAGAACAGGAAGCAAGCGATCCCAATCTCCATCCTTTGCAAGTAGGGCTAAGTCATATCGCTGAATTGGAGGCGATCGCGACAGAAGCCAGTCACTTCAGCTGTCAGCTCAACCTGTCAGGCGCAAAGGCAACCCTAGAACGCCTGCTGCTCAGCGGCCTGTGGCAGCTCCTACAAAACGGTCAGCCCGATACAGTCGATGACGATATTCTCTGGCTGAAGCGGCTGGTTGAACTGGGTGAGCGGCTCAATTTAGGGCTATCGCTCGATCGGGCGCAAGAGCTGTACTATCAGTTCCTGCAGACGCTCGCGGCTAATCAGCCAGACTCTCCCAGTGGAACAGGGATATCCTCTCGCCAGAGTGATAATGGGGCAGCACAGCCAATGACCGTTGCTCAACTGCTGACTCTGGGACAACAGTTAGCGATTGATGTTGAAACATCGATGACTCAGCTACTTGCCCAATCACAAACCCAGCCGTTAGAAGTTAGCTAGGTTCAAGTAAGGGGGGGGCAGAAGCAGTAGGGACACGGTATGCTGTGCCCCTACTGTTTTGCTATCGATAGCTGACGTTGCGATAAACTACCCGAGCATCAAACCCTTGGCCTCTCAGGTTAAACATTTGGGCAAAGGCTGAGTTGCGGTTGGTAAAAGAACCCGTGTTTACAAAGTTGCCTTGGCGAGAGCGATCGAGGTAAGCCTGAGGATAGATTGGCAGGATGCGATTGAGCGTTGTTTGATTACCGGGAACAGCAACTACATAGGCATCCACTAAGCTGGTGGTTCGCGGATCGGGGATGGATCCCCCCGGAGAAGTTACCGTTCGCCCCGTAGCTTCAGTCGATAGAAGTTCACCTGTACTTTGACGGACAACATCTAACTGAGTTTGCCCTCGCGGACTAATACGCAGATAGTAAGAGGCTGGAACGCCGTTAAATGTACCGTTGCTCAAATAAGTTGTCCAATCTTGAAATTCTCCCGTTGTGGGAATAGCCTGCGCAGGACGACCATTGAGAATCTGTCTTTCAAATCTACCGTCATAGACATTCATAAAAACGCCATCTGTGCGCTCCAGCACCCGCGCCGTGTAACGGCTGCCGCGATGCAGCGCCAACGTCTCTAGCTCATCGGGAGCTACCCGATCAATGCCTGGAATATTGGCGGTTACGCGGTTAGTACGCTCGCTCTCTCGCACGTCTCCGTCGGTATCTATAATCTGCAGCTCTGCTAAATTTCTGCCCAGCACCGACGCAACATAAGCAATTCCTCCATCCCGGGAACTGCTGCTGAGATAGCGAACAGGTTCTCCTTCCCGCCGAGGTAGGGCGGTTGCCGGGACACCGTTTTGTTCCTGAATGCCTGTGCGCTGGTTGAAGACATTCATAAACAGTCCTGCGGCACCGCGATCTAAAACTCGCACAGCATAATCATCCGTTTGGAAAAAGACTAGGGTGCTGCCTTCAAACTGGGCTAGCTGAATGACCTCACTTTCTGGCGCGATCACCGTCTCTTCTTCTAGCTCAAACTGATTCAAGCTGGAGAAAGAGTCAGCATTGCTGGCCTCAACCGGGAGGGTGAGGCTTACGGAAGCTAGGGCTAGGAGGATGCCCCATAACTGGATTGCTGTTTTGGGATGGCGAGTTAACGTACTGAGTTGAACAGAAGTCATGGGTATCGCTCCAGAAGTAGATCAAGCGCTAGTCGAATAGCTGAGGACTGAGCCGCTAAGAGTCAATATCAAAGCTGTAAAACAAATTAAATCTCAGGGGGCAGCCGGAATGCAGTAAGACGTATCTATAAAAATCTCAAGAGTAATTACGCTTTTTATTCAAGTCATATCGGCAATTTTACTGAAAAAAACTCTCTCATCGCCCAAAAACTTTAAGTTTCAGCAGTATTGGGCTGTTTCAAGAAATTGAACGTCTGTTCCAAAATTGCTATAAGGGAAGAACAGGAAATCTAAACACCATGCCTCGCCAAAAGGAGTTCGATCGCGATGAAGTGCTAGAGAAAGCGATGACCGTTTTCTGGCGGCAGGGTTATGAGGCCACGTCCGTGCAGGACTTAGTTGAGGCAATGGGGATCAATCGCGGGAGTCTCTACGATACCTTCCAGGACAAACACAGCCTATTTCTGGCGGCGATCGCCCACTACCAGACCACCGTCGTCAAGCCTATCCTAGCGCCGCTGTTAGCGCCAGATGCCGCTCGGCAGGCAATCGTGGATCATTTTTATAGCCTAGCGGAGCGATCGGCGGCTGACTTAGACCGTCAGGGCTGTCTGATGACCAACGCAATGGTGGAGCGGGGGGCTCACGATGATGCGGTTACTCAGCAGGCCAAAGCAACCCTACAGCAGATTGAGGCCGCTTTCTATCAGGCGCTGCAGCGGGCCGAGGCTAAGGGAGAAATTGCTGCCAATCAGGATTTGCGGGCGATCGCCCAGTATTTTGCCTGTGCCCTGCAAGGACTGCGCGTCGTTGCCAAGATCAACCCCGATCCCCAGTATTTGCGTCAGACTGCCGAGCTGATTTTGGCCGTTCTGCAGCCTCAGCCAGAAACAGCTAGGCCAACTGCTTAAACCCAGCAGAATCTGGCCAAATTCTCAGCTTGTTTTAATCTCATTTTGGAATGATCGTTTCAAAATAGAATCAGTACAGCCACAGCCTGTCTTTTATTTTTCGCCATTTTGGAACAAACGTTCTAAAATGAGTATTTTTCCACACTAGTGAGGTATTCAATATGAGCTTGACCCAGGACTTAGCTAACTTTGCCGCCCAGATACAGGCGCAGATGCCCGATGAAGTCAAAGGCAAAATGGCCCAGGCGCTGACCGAGCTACAAGCCAGCGATATTGCAGACAACAGCCTCAAAGCGGGCGATCGCGTTCCCAACTTCAGCCTGCCGAATGCGGTCGGCCAGACCGTTGGCATCCAAGACCTGCTGCAGACCGGCCCGGTAGTCATCTCCTTTTACCGAGGTAGCTGGTGTCCTTACTGCAATTTAGAGCTGAAGGCGCTGCAGCAGGCTCTCCCCGAAATTGAGACGCAAGGCGCTAACCTAGTGGCTATTTCACCTCAAACCCCTGACAGCTCCCTGTCTACTGCCGAAAAGCACGACCTCAGCTTTGAGGTGCTCAGCGATGTGGGCAATCAAGTCGCCAAAGAATTTGGACTGGTCTTTACCCTGCCCGCTTATCTGCGGCCTATTTACGAAAACTTCGGCATTGACCTGCCCGCTCACAACGGTGATGAAACCTTTGAGCTGCCTGTTCCGGCTACCTATGTGGTTCGAACTGACAGCACCATCGTTCAGGCCTATGTCAACGTGGACTACACCCAGCGCCAAGATCCGGCGGAGATTGTGGCCGGGCTGAAAGACCTGTCGGTAGCAGTTTGATGAAAATTTTAGATTTGGCTGATTGTGTTTTCCCTAGATTAGACGTTTAACCACACGAGGAAATTAGGATGACGGACAAAGTGCTAACTCTAACCACTGACAACTTTGAAACAGCGGTGCTCAACAGCGATCGCCCGGTGGTTGTAGACTTTTGGGCTCCCTGGTGCGGCCCCTGCCGGATTATGAATCCGGTGATTGAGGCGATCGCCGCCGAGTTTGATGGCCTAGCAACGGTGGGCAAGGTCAATATTGACGAGCAGCCAGAACTGGCGCAGCGCTATATGATTGAGGCAATCCCGACGCTGCTGTTTTTCAATCAGGGACAGCTTGCGGGCCGGCAAGCGGGCGTTGTCACCCAGGAAATCATTGCGGCAGAGCTGAATAAACTGGTTGAGCAGCCTCAGGCTATTCGCTAAATTTTTGTCCTAATTTAGGATAATTATTCAACTTTTCTAGAGATGCGACCGTTCGTATCTCTAGGTTTTTTTTAGGACTGAGCCCAGCGCTCTATGGCCTGAGTTAAACCCTCCAGGGTGTATTCTGCGGCTTCCACATCCACCCGGCCTAGCAAATCGCGGCAGGCGCTAGAGGTTTGGGGGCCAATGGAGGCGAGGCAGACGTTTTTGAGTAATGCTGGCCAGCGATCGCCTAGGGCCTGCTGCCAAAGCTGGCAGGCATAGCGCACCGTCTTAGAACTGGCAAACGTAACCACCTCAATCTCCTGCTGCTGTAGAGCCGCAGCGATGGTGGGATCAACGCCTGCCGGACAGCCCGTTTCGTAGGCCGCAACTTCTACCACCTCAGCCCCCTGGGCCGTTAGCTCTTTAACCAATACCTCACGCCCGCCGCTCTCCACTCTGGGGAATAGCAGCTTCAGCCCGGCTACAGGCTCTGGAAAAACTGCGACTAGCGAGTCGGCCACGTAGTCCGGTGGGATGAAGTCTGGTTGGAGGCCATGCTGTTTCAGGATGGCGGCTGTCTTTTTACCCACGACGGCAATTTTGAGGTGAGCCAGGGAGCGGGCATCTTTGCCGTGGTGATTTAGCCGCTGCCAAAAGTAGCTGACCGCATTGGCAGAGGTGAGAATGAGCCAATCGAAGCTAGATAGATGGGCGATCGCTCGGTCTAAATCAGCCCAGCTAGCGGGAGGCCGAATTGCTAGAAATGCCTGCCCTAGAAATTCGGCCTCCCGCT
>JAAHIC010000214.1 GCA_010671965.1 Leptolyngbya sp. SIO4C5 | reverse complement strand
GCAGGCTTAGCCGCGTGGCCGGACGGCTATCGAAGGCGAAGCAAAACGGATGGCAAGCTAGGCGAACAGAAAGGAGCGACTATTTATTTAGAAGAAGCAGGGCTACAAATTTATGAAAAAAAGTCCTGATTTGCTTTGAGCTAGCCTATGTCCGCGAGGGTTGTCTTGCAGGCAGCTCACGCGGTCTTTGCTTTTTGGCGATCGCTGTATCCTGAAGGGCGGCTTTAATTGCTAAAGATTGCTAGCAGATAACCTTTCTTTAGAAGGAGAACTCCGTACTTGCTAAAATGGTACGTTAAATTGAATACTTTGTTTAGCGCTACGTTTGGCAAGTCTCTGTTTTTTCCCGCATCATGAATCCGTCCAGTCAGTTAGAGTCAGGTCTGTATCCTTTTCAGGAACAACCTGCTCTCATCCTTGAAAAAGTTGATGATGCCGTTGCGCTACTAGATGCCGATCAGCGGCTGATATTATTCAACCAAAAGCTAGTGCAAACGCTGCATCTTGACAGTAATTGGCTAAAGCAGCAGCCTTGTTTGCAGACCATTATTGACTTCTTAGTCGAGCAAGATATTTGGGACGGGCAGCAGCGCGATCGCGTCTTAGCGGCTTGCCATCAGTCCCTCAATGAAAGTCAGGCGATTCAGATTACCCAAAGCAATCAGATTTACCTCGACCTTTCCATCACCGCCACCTCCAACAGCGGTAAACTGCTGATTTTTCGGAATCTCACGGCCCAACGTCAAGCCCAAAATGACCTAGCCAACGAAGTGCGCCGCCTCACATTTCTTTTGGGGCTGACCGAGCGACTACAGACTTCCGACAATCTCATCCAAATCGGCTGCTTTGCCCTGAACTACTTGGTCGAGGCGATGGGGGCGGCTTTTGGGGATGTCAAAGTGATTAGCGGCCAAGGGACTGCGCGCACGGCGGGTAAGCTTACCAACCTGATTTCCGGCCATTTTATTGCTACCCACGGGGAGCCGGTGGCGGCTGCCATGCAGCAGCGCCTTGACCAGGGCATTCCTTACGGTCAGGGCATTCTTTGGCAGGTCGTCGAAACCGGGCAGCCCTGCTTTGTCGAAGACTATGCCAATCATCCCAATGCGGTTGCAGAATTTCGTCATCCCGCCATCGGACAGTTGGGCATCTTCCCGATTCCTTCCGCTGACGGCAGCATTATCGGCGTGCTGACCTTGGAATCGCGTAGCCTGCAGAAGCTCCAGGAAGCTCCCCAGCAGGATATGCTGCTGGCTGCCTGTCGCACCCTGGGAGCCGCCATTGAGCGGGTGCAAGCCCAGGAGCGATTGCAGCGTATCAATCAGGATTTAGAGCGGGCTTCGCGGCTCAAGTCTGAGTTTTTGGCCTCTATGTCTCACGAACTGAGAACGCCGCTGAACAGTATTTTGGGCTTTTCAGAGCTGCTGTTGCGCCAGCGGCAGGGGCTAGACAATCGTAAGGTGGGACATGTTAGCCTGATTCGCCAGAGCGGGCAGCATCTGCTGCACTTAATCAACGACATCTTAGACCTTTCTAAAGTTGAGGCGGGAAAGGTTGAGCTAGATATCGCTACCGTCTCAATTCAGAGCCTTTGCCGCCAGTGCTTGCAGATGGTGCAGCCGCGCGCTGAGCGCAAGCGACTGGCCTTGGCCCTAGAACTGGACTATCAGATTGATCAAGTCGCCATTGATGAGCGCCGGGTGCGGCAGATTATTATCAATTTGCTTTCCAATGCCATCAAGTTTACGCCAGAGAAAGGCAAGGTAAAGCTCTCGGTGCGGCTAGCCTATGGCAATCAGCTTTTGCAGGATATGCGGCCTGATGAGAGTCCGGTTAATCTCAGCACGCCCTACCTCTGTATTGCCGTGGCCGATACGGGCATCGGTATTGCAACAGAAAAACAGTCTCTTCTGTTCCAGCCCTTCCAGCAAATTGATGCCTCCCTGACCCGGCGGCATGAGGGGACGGGGCTGGGCTTAGCGCTGACTAAGCGACTGGCAGAGCTGCACGGTGGGACTGTATCGTTTATCTCCCAGCCCGGGGAGGGCAGCACGTTTCGCGTATGGCTACCGCTCAACGAGCTGCGATCGCCCTCCAGTCAGACCGCACCCTCGGCGTATGCAATGGGCCGCTTACCCGCCTTTGCCCAAACGGCGATCGCCCAGGAAGAGAGCAGTCAGTCCCGCATCTTAGTGGTCGAAGATCAGCCCTATAACCAGTCTTTGATTGCTGAACTGCTGGAGATGGAAGGCTACACGGTAGATATCATCGCCGATGGTCAGACCATGCAGCAGACCATTGCCTCGCCCCTGATCAAAGCGCGATCGCTGCCGTTAGCGGTGCTGATGGACATTCAGCTGCCCCATGTCGATGGCTTTGAGCTGATTCGACAGATTAAAAACCATCCCCTATGGCAGGCCGTACCCGTGATTGCGGTCACGGCAATGGCAATGGCGGGCGATCGCGATCGCTGCCTAGCCGCCGGGGCTGATGCCTACCTCAGCAAGCCGCTTGACTTCAATGACCTCATTCACCAGCTCAATCGGCTAATTGATCCGCCAATTGGCTGAAGTTAGGTTTACTCATCTGCTTCAGCGGATATCTGTCAAAACGCTTGTAAAGTTAAGCAGCGCATCTACTTTTACGCATCTACCGCTACACATTATGGGTACTTATAGATCAATTGCTTTCACCTAACTTACCGACCGTTGCGCCGTCGCCTACGCTTATGACATCAGCTCCCTACATCCTGTTAGTTGATGATGAACCGCATAATCTGCTGTTGCTAGAAGAGCTGCTAGCGGCAGAAGGATACATCACAGACTCAGTGGAGTCGGGGGCTGAGGCTTTGCAAAAAGTTCAGTCAAAGCGGCCAGACTTAATTTTGCTGGACGTAATGATGCCTGATATGGATGGGTTTGTCGTTTGCGAGCAGCTCCGCGCTGATGCCGCCTGCCAAACCGTGCCCGTTATTTTTTTGACCGCCCTAGATGATGATACGTCGCGGCTCAAAGGCTTAGCTGCGATGGGCGATGACTACCTCACCAAGCCGATTAAAGCTGACCTGGTACTGACCAAAATTGCCAGTTTGCTGCAGCTGCGACAGCTCCGCGAGGCCGCCTATGAAAGCAGGTTGGAACAGCAGGTACAAGCCTTTGAGCAGGTGCAGGTACAGTCAAAGCAGCAGATGACAGCGGCGTTGAATATCAATAAAGCCCTGTCTGAGAAATTTCGCCTATTTGTGCCAGATCAGTTTTTACAGCGAATTGCGCCCCAAGGCGTTGAGTCAATTCAGCTCGGTGACGCAATTGAGTCAGAGGTGACAATTCTATTCTGCGACATTCGTGATTTTACGGCGATCGCCGAAGCTCAATCAGCTCAGAAAACCTTTAGCTGGCTCAACCAGTTTTTTACCAGCATCAACCAGGTAGTAGAAGCCTGTCACGGCTTTATCGACAAATATCTGGGGGATGCCGTTATGGTCGTCTTCGATCGCTCCCAGCATCACGCCACCGATGGCCTAACCGCCGTCGTCAAGATTGCTCAGGCACTGACCCGGCTCAACCAGGAGCAAGCGGCTAGCCTTGATGCGCCCATTCGCGTGGGAATGGGGCTGCACACCGGGCAGGCCGTCATTGGCACAATAGGGGCCAGCCGCCGCATGGATACTACCGTTGTCGGCGATGTCGTCAATACCGCCGCTCGCTTAGAAGAACTGACCAAAGTTTATGCCTGCCAGTCTATCGTTAGCGAAGCCGTCGTGGCGCAGCTAGCCGAGGGGCACCCGTTTCAGCTCCGCTGGGTTGATCAAGTCATACCGCGCGGTAAGCAAACTCAGATTCAGCTCTACGAAGTTTTGGGCATGGTTGCTAGGCCATAGGCTTAGGCAACCGGCTCGCTTGCGGCCTCATCCGTATCGGGCGCCGCTACCGGCTCTGGGGCTGCTGCCCCATCATCAGCCACTACAGTCTCGGTCGTAGTAGCCTCTTCTGCAACGGCGGCTTCTATGGGGGCTGTGGTCGGCTCAGCTGCGGCTGTCGCTGCGGGGGGCTCGGCTTCTGTATCTATCTCTTCTGCCTTCTGATCGGTGGCCGTCTCAGTGACTGCTGCTGCTGTTTCTGCTGTTTCAATAGCTGCTGGCACTTCGGTCGCGGCGGCGGCAGGCGTCACCTCTGCTGTATCAGCTACATTGGCCGGGGAGGTGGCGGCAGACTGGGCCGCTTGGGTGGGCGTGTTGGCAGGCGCTGCTGTTGTCGGACTGTCAATGACGGCGGGTGGAGTAGAGGCAGACACGGCGCTGGCAACGCTCAGTCCTAGCTCGCTTATCCAGTCAGTTTGCATAGCTAGTTGACGTACCACGCCGCGATCGAGATTTTGTTTGCCTGCCTGCTGCGACAGATCGGCTATTTTTTCGCCTAGCTGCTCGCCCACAGCGATCGCCGCCTGATGGGAAGAAAAGCTAGCAGCACTGAGCTGCTGTAGCAGAAAGTCAAACTCTTTGTTGCCTTTGCGAGTATTGGGCTTCAGACCTTTTTCTGTTAAAACACGCTTAGCGGCTTTACGAATAGACTTTTGCGCCTGATTAAAGCTGAGCTGGGCTGGCATAGAAAGCTATCGGGATAAACTATGCTGCTAGCCTATAGGACTGGGTAATGACGCCCATGCAGTCTCGAACACATTGCCCCAAATTTGCCTTTAAAAAAACTGCTGGCTCGCTACTCTTCCAGTTCTACCATCATCGGCGATCGCCAGAGAAAATCGCCTATAGGCTGCGCCGTCTCGATCTCAAATGCCTCCACCGGATTCAGCAGCACTGTCTGCTGCGCGACAGTCGGCCCCAACCGCCGCTGCACCCGGCTAGGAATGCCAAAGTCGTAGATAACATGGCCCTGGCCGGCAATTACCAGCACCGGGCGATCGCTAGCCTGATGCAGCCGCGCGATCGCCGCTGCCATCGTTTCATCCCAGAGAATTTGCACGGCAAAAAAGCGATCAAATCCCTGTCCTACCCCCAAGCCCTGATGAATGTCCTTATAGATTCTCAGCATGAACTGGCGATAGTCCGGAGGGCCAATCACCCATTCTGCAACTGGGGGGATATAGCGCTCGTCGGCTGGCTGCAGCGCCTGCGGCCCTTTTCGGGATACCCGTTCGGTGACTTCGGCGGGCGCGGTTAGGGCGATCACAGGAATTTCGTGACTGCGAGCAAAGCGTAAAATTGGAGCGTAATAGGCCCAGGGATAGCCCCAACGGCTCTCATACTCGCTTTGCTGACGCAGCGTTATCTCGTCAATTTCGCCTGCCAAATAGCGATCGATGACTGGCTGAAAAGGCTGCTGAAACATTTCTAGCGCGATCGCCAGTTGGGGCTGTTCGGCATAGAGCGCCTGCAGAATAGCCAGTTCAGCCAAGTGATCCGCAGCACGGGTATGGGTTTCTCCCAAATAGACTACGTCAGCCGCTGCCAGCTCTGACATCAAAGCGGCAGGCCCGTAGGCAGCGCCCGCTGGCGTTTCAACCGCAGCGCCCGCCTCAAACAAAAAGGGTAGGCCCTGGGCGATCGCGGGCTGGGGAGCTACCGCCAGGCCCCAGATCAAAATGACTAAAGCAAGACACCCTTTGAGGGGGCCAGCGAGGATACCAGCACCCGTCATGCTTCTGGCTCTGCGATCGCTGCAGAGGCGAAAACAGTTTCATCTTCCGGTCGCCAAGCCGGATCGACAATACAGATGAAGGTCAGCGGTTCATGGCCGCAGTTACGGATAAACTGCCGCGCCTGGGGAGGAATATAAATGGCATCTCCGGGCTTAACGAGCTGTGTTTCCTGGTCGATGTGCATTTCTCCCCGACCGCTGAGAATATAGTAGACCTCAGAAGTTTTCAGCTTGTGAGCCGCTGATACCTGTCCCACCGGCACGACGGCATGGGCCAGACTGTAGCGCAGATTTACCGGCTGCTTGTCAGGATGCAGCAGCTCTCGCAGCAGGGTTCCATCTCCGGCTACGAACTCTGCGCAGTCCATCAGCTTTTGCACTAGCATAGTCGTCTCAGTTTCCGGCAGAATAAGGGGCGATCGCGGCAGACTCAAAGTCAGGACAGTCAATTGCGGCTTCTGAAAGCGCCTGACAGGGGTGAACCGGACACTTAAGCTGATGCTGATTGGTGAAATAGCGACAATCGGCGCAGGGAATCTGATGCATCCGCCGGGCGTTGGCTAAGCCGTCACGCCCAGCCGCCAAAAGGCTCCACAGTCCCAGAAAAATGATTGACCAGGCAAAAATAAAGCACAGAGGCACGAGAATCGGCTCACAGGTCTGGATGAGCCACTGCGAAATAAGCTGCAGAAGTTGCAGGAACTGATACACAACGCTAACCGTTAAGGGCCAAGAATTCTAGAAGATGCCCAAACAGCACCTCAGGAGCTGAGAGAAAAGCTCCCCTGCCTTGAGTAAAGCGGCGACCGCGATGGACTGTCAATAGTCAAGCTGCAATCAGCAATAATCTCTGACGCTTTGTTATTTCTAGATACTTTTTGTGGCATTCCTTAAGACTTTGCCGCTAGCAGACAGATGTGTCTTACAGTCATCGTGCCATCAAGCACTGCTGCCCGCTAAAATTTCGCGCTAGGATCTAAACGGCAGATTTAAGGAGCTAAGCGCACTGTGTTTTTAGACGAATTGACCCCCCTAGCCCAGCAAATGTTTGGTCAGCCTATTGCGTTTTTAGGCGGCTTCTGTTCAGGTGCTTTTCATCTCAGACTCGGCGAAGATCCGGTAAAAACCTGGCTCAGCCAGCAGACCGGGCAGCCTGTCACCTCGGCAGCCTCAGCCCCTCAAAATGGCAACGGCAAGGGGCCAACTACAATTTCTATTGACTAGACAGCCGCTGATGATCTGAATCTTCTTATAGGCGATAGGCTGCTAATCTACACCCTTCTCAATGCAAGCTGCCGGAAAGTTCACTGCTCAACGAACTTTCCGGCAGCTTTTTAGGAACCTAAAGCAACTACCCCTCGTCAGCAGCTATGAACCTGATAAAATCCAGCTCGGCTGTCTCGGTCTATTCAACGACTAAGACAGGATTTTATTTTGGAAGAAATCAATTATTTTAGAATAAACACTTAAGACCAGGGCTATTTCATTCTAAAAACGCGCTTTAGCGTGTCTAGGCCATATTTGCAGTATCGTTGCGCCTGAGCCATATTGTTGAAGTCATTCGAACGATACAGATTCAGGGCAAAGTTACGGGCAA
>JAAHIC010000213.1 GCA_010671965.1 Leptolyngbya sp. SIO4C5 | reverse complement strand
GCCTTGTTTTCCAAGCGGGGCCGGGTGGTGACGCCTGCCCCCGCTTGGAAAACAAGGCCGTCAAGCAGGCGCGATCGCTGCGGCCCAGACAAAGCTCGGCATATTCAGCTGGATCAGGCCGCATGTTCTCGGCAATCAGCAGCTCCTGGATTAGCTCCTGATGCAGTGACTCATCTTTGAGAATGACGCCATTGAAATCGAATAAGACGGCTTTGAGGGGCATTGCAATCGGCTAGTTTTGGCGATGAAATCAGCTTAAACGGCAGCACCTACCATTGTTCCAGTCTCAACTGACCACTGAGGCGTTTGGCTCATCAGCGGCTTAATTCCCTGGCTCACCTGATGCACCCACCAAAGCGTCTCCGTCCGAACCGCACCAAAGCCCGCAGCCCCTAGCCAGGCGTCTACGCTGTGCTGGGCATAGTCTTGAATATAAGGTTCTTCAAAAATATCCATTAGCCAGGTGGTTTGCCGCAGCGTTGTCTGACTGCCATCGAGAATCAGCACCTCCCCCCCCGCCGTCAGCAGGCGAAAAGCTTCCTGCAGAATCTGCTGGGAAACGGCTGGCGGCGTCTCATGAAAGAGGAGACTGGCTGTTACCAAATCAAAGCTCGCTGCCGGAAATTCAGTCGCCTCGGCCTGACCATGCGTAAAGGTGATATCTAGAGCCTGGGTCTGGGCCTTATCTGCCGCTACCTTAAGCATATAGGGGGAGAGATCTAGGCCAACCACCTCAGCTTCAGGAAATGCCTGCTTGAGCAGCAGCGTCGTCGAGCCAGTGCCGCAGCCCAGATCTAGAATGCGCCGGGACTTGGTTTTGACCTGCTCCACGAGAGCCTGTCGCACCCAGGTTTCGTTGGGAGGCAGTACGTACCGGGTGATGGGATCGTAGGTGACGGCAGCGTCAGCAGTCAGGTAGCCGCCTTTGATGCCGTGAAAGTTTTGCTGCTGGTAGTAGCTGGGATAGATAAAGTCGGGCCGCTGGCGGCGATCGCGCTCCTGCTGCCAGTCAATGCTGTTGCGATAGCGGAGCAAAGCCTCGCGATCGATGAGGAAATTAAAGGCGGGTGCCAAGAATCGCTCGAATAAAGTGTCTTTAGCGGCGGCCATAGGAGGTAAATAATTGCATCTCTCAATAAATTTTAATAAATTAGCGATGAATAGCCGAGATCTTGAGGCAGTTTTCTGTGAATACCGAGACAGATAGCGGACTGGCTCAAACGCCATTGTTTACGCCTGAGCGAATTGAGCAAATTTTGAGCTGGTGGCAGCAGTCTATGACGGCCCAGTCGGCTGCCAGCTTGTCACCCGCCCAGACAGCGACCCTAACGCAGCATCACCGTCACCTGATGGAAGTTTTTTGCGTGGTTAAAGCCGGGGGGGTCGCCGGACAGATAGAAGCGGCCCAGGCTTTGCTACAGCGCGAACAGGCTGAGTTAGAAGCAGATTTAGCCGCTGCCGCTGCTGCAGCCGATGCCGACAGGGTCAGCGCGGTGAATCAAGAACTACGAGAACTGCATCGCTCTATTGGCTGGCGGATTGACCTGCTGCAGGCCATCCATCCCCAAGATGAAGCCTTAGTTCAGACTCATCTCAGCCACATTGAACGGGTATTCGCTGCCGTGGCTCAGTCCTGAAGCTTATTCAGCTTCATCTGGGTGCTGAATGCGGTATTCAATGTCGTCGATAGTTTGGATCACCAAGCGGCGAGCCTGTAGGTTCCAGCCCCATTTTTGAATTTGAAACGCGGCGTAGAAGCCGATGCCAGTGGCAATAAAGTCTAAAGGCTGCGTCCATGAGATGCCCAACAGCAGCCCCAGACCGCCGATGCCCCAAAACGGCAGGGCCACGGTTTGTCGGTTTTCTTCGACCAGTTGCGCCACAAAGTTCTTGGGCATTTCGGCCGCAATCTCGGCTCGAATCTGCTGCTGCTGCTGCCGCGAGACAGCAAAACTAAACTTACGGCGCAGCTTTTCAATTTTGCGAGCGTCGGTGCTGTATTCGGTCAGCTCGTCTTCGGCCATCGCAATTAGCTGCTCTTTTTGGCTCATGGTTTCACGTTAGGATAATGAGAGATTCTTAAGAAAGGTTAAGGCATTACGTGCCCCGACGCTATGACGCTGGATTTACCCTCGTTTCCAACTACCCATTCTGAGCCGAACCTGCCATCAGCGGCGATCGCTCTAGAAGCTCATCACCTGCGCAAAGGCTATGGTCGCGGCAAAAAGCGCTTTGAGGCAGTGCGGGATGTCAGCCTGACTATTCATGCCGGGGAAGTCTTGGCTTTTCTAGGCCCCAATGGGGCAGGCAAGACCACCACAATCAAGATGATTGCCGGACTGATTCGCCCCGATAGCGGCAGCGTCCGCATTGCCGGACTCGATCCCCATCAGCAGGCCCGCGCCCTGAAGCAGGTCGGGGCTGTTTTAGAAGGCAACCGCAATCTCTACTGGAAGCTGACCGCCCTGGAAAACTTAGACTATTTCGGCGTGCTGCGGGGCCTCTCCAGTCGGCTCGCCCGCCAGCGCGGCGCTGACCTGCTAGACCAGTTTGACCTGGCAGACAAACGCCATACCCCGGTGCAAAAGCTATCGCGGGGGATGCAGCAAAAACTGGCGATCGCCGTTGCCCTGATCCATCAGCCCCGCCTACTGCTGCTCGATGAACCCACGCTAGGCCTAGACGTGGAAGCTGGCGAAACCGTCAAAGCCCTGGTGCGGCAGATTGCTCAGTCCGGCTGCGCGATTTTACTGACAACCCACCAGCTCGACGTGGCTGAAGAACTGAGCGATCGCGTTGCGGTCATTCGTCAAGGCCAGATTATCACCGAAAAACCGACTCAAGAGCTGATCCGCCAGTTTTCTGGTTCTACCTATCGCATCACCTTCGAGGGTGACCTGACAGCAAGCCAACAGCAGGCGATCGCCGCTCTTGGTGCCACCATCCACCTCGATCATCTCACCTTCGCTGGCGAACCCGCTCAGCTTTATAGCCTCCTCAATCTAATTCAGCCCCTCCCCCTGCTCGAAGTGACGCAAGACAAAGCTGACCTCACCCAGGTTTTCCTCAAACTGATCCGCGATCGGTAATCCGGTGCGCCCTGCTCCGTTTGACTCCGCTCCGTTCGACTCCGCTCACGGGAGTGCCTCTATCTTCCCCAACGTCCCTCATCACCTCCTCGCCCACTCGTTACCCATCCACCCACCTACCCAAAATGCTGCCCCTCCTCCTCGGCGAACTCAAGCGCACCTGGATTCAGTTCATCCGCTACCCCGCTGAAGTCATTGCCGGACTCTTTATTATCACCACTGTTTTCTATGGCCTGTTTCTCAGCGCTCAGTACATGGCCGGACCCAGCATGGGTTTTGGCGATCGCCTTGATGCCGTCGTCATTGGCTACGTAGCCTGGACGCTGATTCTCTATATCGTCAACGACATCGCCATTGGCCTACAGCTTGAAGCGCAGACAGGCACCCTGGAACAGGTTTTTCTCTCGCCGTTTGGGGCACCTAAAGTTTTTATTGCTCGCGCTTTTGCTAGCTTGGCCCTGCGGATGAGTTTGATTGTGCTGATTTTAGCCATTTTGATCGGCATTACGGGCAGCCGCTTGGCCTTCCCCCCCACCCTGGTTTTACCCCTGGCGACGATGCTGCTGGCTGGCTATGGTCTGGCTTTCTTCATGGGAGCCTGTGCCTTGGTGTTTAAACGGGTGCAGCAGGTACTGGGTGTATTTCAGTTTGCGCTGCTGTTTTTGCTAGCGGCTCCGACTGAAGAATGGGCAGGAGCAGGCTATTGGGTGGCGCAGCTTTTGCCCATGCTGCCCAGTACAGGGCTGCTGCGAGATCTGATGGCGCGGGGTGAAGGGCTTGATCCGCTACAGTTGGGCATTGCGATCGCCAACGGTGGCTTTTACTTTGGGGCGGGACTGCTGGTGTTTCGCTGGGCAGAACGACAGGCCAAGGCCAAGGGACTGCTGGGTGGCTACTAGGCTACTCTTCTACCTGAAACCAGTACCAGTCAAGGATTAGCCACCTTCTCATGGACTGTTTTTCCATCAGGTATATCGCTCGAAATAGCTCCGAGCGCTGGGATAAAAACATCACTAGCTGAGTCGGAATATTTTGAAAATACGTCAGGCTTTCAAAGACCACTGAGCGGGGCTGGCAGAGCGGCGGGTAGTTTGTGCGGATAATGCGGACGAAATTGGCAGCGCTCTTATACCTCTGCTGCAGCGGTCGAGCCGTCAAGGCAAAAGCCCTGCTGCCCTGGCTGGCCTGTAGGGCTTGCAGATGCTCGCTAATAACGGTACGAATAGCCATCTGATCTGTTTGAGTAAGCACCATCATAATGAGTCAAATCAGCCTCAATTATTGCTTTCTTTTTGCAAAAAAGGGTAAATTCTCAGCGAATTCTCAGCTAAATTTGCAATAAAGGGATATTTTCGGTGTTTTACGGCAGTTTTTTGAAGAATACGTGAAATATCTCACCTGTTTGCCCCGCTAACCGTAGGGTTTGGGGGCTGAGCCACAGAGAATATCGCTAAAATACTGGACAGTTAGATACAGAGCAGCGAACCCGTATGAGTCAGTCTTTAGCCACTCTGCAAACTCAGGCAGGGGCCACCTTCGACAGCAGCCAGACTTTACCGCTCAGCTTTGGCAATGATGCTGCAGCTTATGAAGCGGCTCAAACGGGATTAGCGATCGCCTGTCGCTCTCACTGGGGAAAAATTCGCGTTACTGATAGCGATCGCCTGCGGTTTTTGCATAATCAAACCACCCATGATCTACAACAGCTCCAGCCAGGACAGGGCTGTGACACAGTCTTTGTCACCTCAACGGCCCGTACCCTTGACTTAGTATCGACCTATGTAAAGCAAAGTTCGGTCTTGTTGCTAACATCTCCGGAAATGCAGCAAAAACTTATTGACTGGATGGATCGCTATATTTTCTTTGCCGATAAAGTCAAGCTTGAGGACGCGACCGCAGAAATAGCGGCTTTTAGCCTGCTGGGGCCTCAGAGCGATCGCCTAGTTGCGCAACTAGGAGCGCCAGAGTTAGTGGGTCAGCCTCACGCTAGCCATCAAACTGTTGAGCTTGATCAAGCTGAGGTGCTTGTGGCGGTAGGCAGTGGCTTATCTAGTCCGGGGTATACGCTATTGGCAGCGGCAGAGCAGGCAGCTTCTCTGTGGCAAAAACTAGTCGAGGCTGGAGCCGTTCCCTTAGGAGAGCAGGTTTGGCAGCGATTGCGGATTGAGCAAGGACGACCCATGCCGGGCAGCGAACTGACCGCAGAGATCAATCCCTTAGAAGCAGGCCTCTGGCACGCGGTTTCCTTTGAAAAAGGCTGCTATATCGGGCAGGAGACGATCGCGCGGCTCAATACCTATCAGGGCGTCAAGCAGCAGCTTTGGGGAATTCAGCTCGATCGCGAAGTACCTTTGCAGTCGCCTGTCATGCTGAATAACGAAAAAGTGGGCCTTCTCACCAGCTCGATCAACACTCCCGCTGGGGTAAAAGGCTTGGCCTATATTCGCACTAAGGCAGGCGGCAGCGGCCTCTCGGTTACCGTGGACGCAGCCAGCGGCACCACCGTTGATCTGCCTTTTCTCTCGCGTGGCTACCTCGGCTCTCAGCCGTAAACAATCGTTTTTTAAGCAGCGATCGCAGTAGCCGAAGGACAGCGCCTTTGCTGAGGATCAAAGCCTAGGAAGCTGAAAAGAGACTGAAATTCTGTCGGCTTGTCTGACAGTGTGACATAAGCTAACTGCATTATCCATCTTGCTTTGAGGACTGTGGCTATGACAGCTTCTGTTGCGGATTTGCCTGCTGATAGCGTTTGGCCCGCTTTACCGCTGGCCGCTTGGCAAGACACCTATCAAACCCTGCACCTCTGGACGCAAGTTGTTGGTAAAATCCGCATGGCGCTCGCCCCTAAGCTCAACCACTGGTGGCAGTCTACGCTCTATGTCACACCGCGTGGCCTCACCACTGGCGCAATTCCCTTCGGCTTCAGCAGTTTTCAAATCAGCTTTGACTTTTTGGATCATCTGCTGCGGATTGAAACCAGCGAGGGCAATCTTCACAACCGCGCCCTAATCCCCTGCTCAGTGGCAGACTTCTACAGAAACCTGATGAGCGCCCTGCTGCAGCTAGGCATTGAGGTCAAAATCTGGACAATGCCGCAGGAAATTGCCAACCCAATTCCATTTGAGCAAGATGGTCAGCACAGCGCCTATGATCCTGAATATGCCCAGCGATTTTGGCGGATTTTAGTTCAGAGCGATCGCGTCATGAACGCCTTTCGAGCTCGCTTTTTGGGCAAATGCAGTCCGGTGCATTTTTTTTGGGGCAGTTGCGATCTGGCGGTGACGCGGTTTTCAGGGCGGCGGGCACCAGAACACCCCGGCGGTGTTCCCCACATGGCTGACTGGGTGACCCGCGAAGCCTATTCTCATGAAGTTAGTAGCTGTGGCTTTTGGCCCGGTGGTAACGGCACAGAAGCGCTTTTCTATGCCTACGCATATCCGGCTCCCGACGGATTTGCTGATTACCCAGTCCTGCCAGAAAGCGCTTTTTATAGTCCTGAGCTGCAGGAATTTGTTTTGCCCTACGCAGCGCTGCGTCAGGCAGAACACCCAGACGCAGCCCTCCTAGCTTTCTTGCAAAGCACCTACGAAGCTGCCGCCAACCTGGGTCACTGGGAGCGAGCAGAGCTAGAGCGCAATCCGACGATGGCCCTGACATCCCTATAGCCCCAAACCCCTAGAAAGATCGCCCAGTTAGTTAGCGACTGAAACCGTAGGATACTCGTTGAGCTGTAGCCAGTAAGCGTCTATGACTGAGATCATCGTCGCGAGTGAATCAAAGCTAACAGGTTTGACCAGATAAGAGCTAACGCCCAAATCATAGGAACGATTGATATCTGGGCTTTCCCTAGAAGATGTCAAGACAACAACTGGAATGCGCTTGAGAGCCGGCTGCTGTTTTATCCACTCTAGAACCTCGACTCCAGAACGACGGGGCAGCTTCAAATCCAGCAAAATTAGGGCTGGTAAAGGGTAGCGATCGCGATCGGCATAGGTCCCTACACCCGCTAGATAATCAACGGCAGCATCGCCATCCTTAACGATTTGAATGGAATTGGTCGCATTGACCCGACGAAAGGCCCTCTGGATAAACAAAATATCGTTCGAGTCGTCTTCTACCAGTAGAATGCTGTGCCTGTTAAAGGCCATTTCAGGCTCCCTCTTGACTTGCTAAATATGCTATTTACTAAAAACTCGCAGCTTCGGTAGCTTGACCATAGAGGGAGCCTGAAATGGCCTTTA
>JAAHIC010000212.1 GCA_010671965.1 Leptolyngbya sp. SIO4C5 | reverse complement strand
CCATTGGCGATAGCTGGATTCAGCACCTCGATCATCTCAAAAAGCTGGAAAATCACGCTGAAGATGCGGGCTTCCGCCACAACTGGTGGGAGATCAAGCAGGCTAACAAGCGCGATTTAGCGGCTTATATTCAGGCTCATAACGGCATTACAGTTGATCCAGACTCGATGTTTGACATTCAGGTCAAGCGCATCCACGAGTACAAGCGTCAGCACCTGATGGCGCTGCACATTATCACTCTGTACCATCGCCTCAAAGCCAATCCCGATTTAGACATTACGCCGCGTACCTTCCTGTTTGGCGGCAAGGCGGCGCCGGGCTATACGATGGCGAAGCTGATGATCAAGCTGATCACGTCAGTTGCAGATGTGGTTAACAATGATCCGGTCGTGCGCGATCGCCTCAAAGTGGTTTTCCTCAAGAACTTTAACGTCAGGCTGGCCCAGCATATCTATCCGGCAGCCGATCTGTCGGAGCAGATTTCAATGGCGGGCAAGGAAGCCTCTGGTACGGGCAATATGAAGTTTGCCATGAACGGAGCGCTAACAATTGGCACCTTAGACGGCGCTAACATTGAAATCCGGCAGGAAGTTGGGCCAGAAAACTTCTTCCTCTTTGGCCTGACGGCTGCTGAAGTCAAGGCCCTAAAAGCTAGCGGCTATAGCCCCTGGGACTACTACCAGTCCAATGCTGAACTGAAGCAGGTGATTGACGCCATCCAGCAGGGTGACTTCTCTGATGGCAATTCTGACCTGTTCAAACCGCTAATTGACTCGCTTCTGAGCTGGGACAATTACCTGCTGCTAGCAGACTATCAGTCCTACATTGACTGCCAGGAAAAAGTGAGCCAAGCTTACCGCGATCGCGATCGCTGGACGCGCATGTCTATTCTCAATGCGGCGCGGATGGGCAAGTTCTCTTCCGATCGCTCGATTGCAGAATACGCTGAGGATATCTGGAAGTCTTCAGGCGTCAAGATTGAGCTGACTACCAACGAGCGTCTGAGCCGCAACATCACCCAAGAAGCTCAGCTACAGTAAGCCCTTAATCTTGGAAAAGTGAGGGCATTGCCAGAGCGCGGTTGACCGCGCTCTTTTTTGTCGCTAAAGGTAGCCGATAAAATAGACAACACAGCCTTTATAAAGCAGCTTTATGGTAAGCCATCCCTCAGCTCAAGTTCCTCCTTTGGAAGCAGGCGATCGCCTAACCCGGCCGGAATTTCATCGGCGCTACGCCCAAATGCCCTATCTGAAAAAAGCTGAACTGATTGAGGGAAAAGTCTACATGCCCGCCGCCCTGCGTTTTAGAAGTCACGGTCAACCTCATGGCAGGATCATAGGCTGGTTGTCTCTTTATGAAGCCGCTACCCCTTACGTATTGTTCGGCGACAACCCCACAGTACAGCTAGATTTAGACAATGAACCTCAACCCGATGCGGTTTTACTGATCCAGCCGGAGGCTGGCGGACAGGCGACTATTAGTTCAGATGACTATATTGTGGGTGCGCCGGAGCTAGTGATCGAGGTGGCCGCCAGCAGCGTGTCAATTGACTTGTACGAAAAGAAGCGGGCCTATCGTCGCAACGGCGTCAGGGAATACATTGTCTGGCAGGTGCTAGATCAGGTTTTAAGCTGGTTTGCCCTAGAAGAGGGAAACTATCAGCTCATAGAGGCTGACTCAGCGGGCATCATTCGCAGCCGTCAGTTTCCAGGGCTGTGGCTGGCGGTTGAAGATCTGTTAGCGGGCCAAATGCTACAGGTATTTTCGACCTTGCAGGCGGGGCTAGCAACTGCTGAGCACAAGCAGTTTGTAGAGCAGCTCAAAGCCGCCGCCAACCCAGAAAATTAGGAAATTTTGGCGACTTTTCCGGATAGGCGGCTGTTTTTTAGAAGAGTGGAATGGTAGATGCACCCTGATTGATAACCCCTGAGAGACCTGGAGGGATCTCAGGGGTTTTCTTTTGCGCCAGAGCATGGCCCAACGTGATAGGCTAGCCAAAATTAATGGCAGCGGTGGAGGAAATGGGTAATGGCAAAGATGCGGGTGGGCCTATTGTTTGGCGGCTGTTCCGGTGAGCATGAGGTGTCGATTCGCTCCGCTCAGGCGATCGCCAAAGCGCTCTCTACCGGGGCCAACAGTGACAAATACGAAGTCCTGCCTGTTCATATCAGTAAAGAGGGTCGCTGGCTGATGGGCGAAGCCGCGCAGCAGGTTTTAGCTGCAGGCACGCCGCTGCAGTTAGCGGACTCAGAGGCTCAAGCCAGTCCCCCTTCAGCCTCATCAGAAACAGCCGCGCTGACCTCCAAGCCGCAATCTCCTCTCGATCGCCTCCCTGTCCTTAATCAGGTCGCCGCCGTCGATATTTGGTTTCCGATTCTGCACGGCCCTAACGGCGAAGACGGCACCCTCCAGGGACTGCTACAGCTCATGCAGGTGCCCTTTGTCGGCTCTGGGGTGCTGGGGTCAGCCGTGGGAATGGACAAGCTGGCGATGAAAACGGCTTTTGCCCAGGCCGGACTGCCGCAGGTAAAGTATGTGGCTGTGACTCGGGCTGAAGTTTGGTCAAATCCCTGTGTGTTTCCTAAGCTCTGCGATCGCATTGAAGCAGAACTGGGCTATCCCTGCTTCGTTAAACCGGCGAATTTGGGGTCTTCAGTGGGTATCTCCAAGGTGCGATCGCGCGATGAGCTAGAAAAAGCTCTCGACAGCGCCGCCAGCTACGATCGCCGCCTGATTGTGGAAGCAGGCGTGACGGCCCGCGAGGTGGAGTGTGCTGTTTTGGGCAATGACAATCCCAAAGCTTCGGTTGTGGGGGAAATCAGCTTCAACAGTGACTTTTACGATTACGAAACCAAGTACAGCGAAGGGCAGGCGGATTTAACTATTCCAGCAAATCTGCCAGATGAAGTGACTCGCCGGATTCAGGAAATGGCGCTGCAGGCGTTTCAGGCTGTAGACGCGGCAGGCATTTCGCGGGTGGACTTTTTCTATGTGGAGGAGACTGGCGAGGTGTTAATCAATGAAATCAACACCATGCCCGGATTTACCGCCACCAGCATGTACCCGATGCTGTGGCAGGCCAGCGGCGTTTCATTTCCGGATTTGGTAGATCGGCTGGTTCAATTGGGGTTAGAGCGAACCGCTAGCCATTAATGATGATGAACTGTAGGGGTTAAGTCTGGCTCAGTCTCCACTAAATGCGGAGACTGCCGAGCTTCCACCCATATCATTCTTGCACGCTGCATTTTGGGGAATCATGACGCTGTTTCAAATCGATCGCTTTCATGTGGCCTATCCCGGTCAGTCTGACTGGGCGGTGGAAGATGTCTCCTTTTCCCTGGCACCGGGAGAGCGGTTGGGCCTAGTGGGCGAATCGGGCTGCGGCAAATCTACCCTGGGCCGGGCGGCTCTGCGGCTGATGCCGTCAGGAACGCGGATTGAAGGCAACGCCACTTTTGAGGGCGAATCAATCCTCAGCTTTTCCCCCCAGCGGCTGCGACAGTTTCGCGGTGAAGCGGTTTCGCTGGTGTTCCAAGACCCGATGACCCGGCTAGATCCGCTGATGACGATTGGCGATCACTGCGTCGAAACCCTGCTTGCGCATCAGCCGCAGCTCTCTAAACAGGCGGCCAAAGAAAAAGCGATCGCTACCCTGGCAGCGGTCAATATTCCCCGCGATCGCTGGAGCCAGTATCCCCATGAGTTTAGCGGCGGTATGCGGCAGCGGGTGGCGATCGCGCTGGCGCTGCTGCTAGATCCCAAGCTGATTGTGGCGGACGAGC
This sequence comes from Leptolyngbya sp. SIO4C5, assembly GCA_010671965.1. Lineage (GTDB taxonomy): Bacteria > Cyanobacteriota > Cyanobacteriia > Phormidesmidales > Phormidesmidaceae > Sphaerothrix > Sphaerothrix gracilis. The sequence continues at coordinate 3,556 of JAAHIC010000212.1, read as the reverse complement.
CTACCACCAGCCTGGACGTCACGGTTTCGGCCCAGATTTTGCGGGAGCTGACCCGCCTCTGTCAGGAACGCAACATGGCCCTGATCCTGATTTCCCATGACTTGGCGCTGGTAGCGGAATACTGCGATCGCGTAGCGGTGATGTACCGGGGCCAGCTGGTAGAACTCGGCCCGGTGCAGTCGGTGATGTATCAGCCCCAGCACGCTTACACCCAATCGCTCTTGGCGGCGGCGCAGCAGCTCCAAGTTGAAGGCGGGCAGCAGATTTCGGTAGCAGACCTGGCGGCCACCCCCCAGCCGTTGCTCAAAATTGAAAACTTGAAAAAGCACTATGTGCTAGAGCAAAATTTTATTTCGCGGCTGTTTTCTCAGAAAGCTAGCGCTGCTATCAAGGCGGTTGATGACGTGACGCTGTCGCTCTATGCCGGTGAGATTTTAGGGCTAGTGGGCGAATCGGGCTGCGGTAAAAGCACCCTGTCTCGCACCATTTTGCAGCTCATTCGTCCGACCGCTGGCAAAGTTGAGTTTGACGGCACTGACCTCACGGCCCTCTCCGGTTCGGCCCTGCTGCGGCAGCGGCGAGAAATCCAGATGATTTTTCAAGATCCCCACGCCTGCCTCAACCCAATGATGACGGTAGGACGCGGCATTGCCGATCCATTGCTAATTCACGGTTTGGCGACCCCTACCGCTGCCGCCAAGCAGGTTCACGCCATGTTAGAGCGGGTGGGGCTGACTCCAACTGAAGACTATTTTCGGCGTTATCCCGGCGATCTCTCTGGCGGGCAGCAGCAGCGAGTGGCGATCGCCCGTGCCCTGATTCTCCAGCCCAAACTGCTAATCTGCGATGAGCCAGTCAGTATGCTCGACGCCAGCGTCCAGGCTCAGGTGCTAGAGCTAATGCTGACGCTGAAGAAAGAATTCGATCTCACCTATCTCTTTATCACGCACGATCTTTGGGTGGCTCGCTATCTTTGCGATCGCATTGCCGTGATGCAAAAAGGCAAAATTGTTGAGCTTGGCCCCACCGAATCCCTCTTCACCCAGCCCCAGCACCCCTATACCCAAACACTACTGCAGGCCGCGCCGCTGCTGGCGAAGCAGGCTTCTTAAACGGTCTCATAAGCAATTGTTACTAGCAGGAAAATGGAATTTGCGGCAAAATAAAGACATAAAAAACATGTATGTTGTTTAAGTGGGGTCAGGGCTGGCCCTAGGAATAGGAGGTCATTTATGGTTGCAACTGCACCCCAGGTCAAGAAACGGCTAACAACTCAGATGGCTGAGATTGCCGCTGATACGACTGCGCTGCGATCGCTCGACTGGGATCGCGATCGCTTTGATATCGAGTTTGGTCTGCAAAACGGCACCACCTACAACTCTTTTCTGATTCGCGGTGAGAAGGTTGCCCTAGTTGATACCTCCCACGCCAAGTTTCGCCAGCTTTACCTAGATCTGCTGCAGGAGCAGATTGATCCGGCGGAGATTGACTATTTGGTGATTAGCCACACCGAGCCGGATCACAGCGGCCTGGTTAAAGACGTATTGGCCTTAGCGCCTAACATCACGGTTGTCGGGGCTAAAGTGGCGATCGCTTTCCTAGAGGAACTGGTAAACCAGCCTTTTGAAAAAAAGGTGATTAAAAATGGCGATACCTTAGATCTAGGCAACGGCCATGTGCTGGAATTTGTCAACGCGCCCAATCTGCACTGGCCCGATACCATCTTCACCTACGACCATAAAACCCAGGTGATGTACACCTGTGACGCCTTTGGCCTGCACTACTGCAGCGACGCCACCTACGACGAAGATTTAGAAAAAATTTCCCCTGACTTTCGCTTTTACTACGAGTGCCTGATGGCTCCCAATGCCCGCTCAGTGCTGTCCGCCATGAAGCGGATGGATGCCCTGGGTGAGGTTTCGACGATCGCCACGGGCCACGGGCCGCTGCTGCGCCACAACATTGAAGAACTCACCGGGCGCTATCGCCGCTGGAGTCAGGAAAAGGCCAAGTCTGAAACCACCGTTGGCGTCTTCTACACCTCAGACTACGGCTACAGCGATCGCCTTTCTCAGGCCCTGGCACGAGGCGTTACCAAAACCGGGGTAAACGTGGAAATGGTGGATATGCGATCGGCAGATCCCCATGATGTGCAGGAACTGGTCAGTCGCTCCCAGGCGCTGCTGGTGGGAATGCCGCCTTCTTCTGGCCCAGAGGCCAAAACGGCTCAAAAGACGCTCGGCATGATTTTGGCGGCGGTGAATAGCAAGCAGGCCGTTGGGCTGTTTGAATCCTATGGCGGTGATGACGAGCCGATTGACCCGCTGATGACCAAGTTCCAGGATTTGGAGCTAAAGGTAGTCTTTGAGCCGATTCGGGTTAAAGATACCCCATCAGAAGCGACCTACCAGCTTTTGGATGAAACGGGAACTGACCTGGGCCAGGAGCTTAACCAGGCCAAGAAAATCAAGAAAATTAAGTCGCTTGATGCCGACTTGCAGAAAGCGCTAGGCCGCATTAGCAGCGGACTTTACATCATCACGGCTCAAAAAAGCGACGTTAAAGGTGCGATGCTGGCTTCCTGGGTGGCTCAGGCCAGCTTCAAGCCGCTGGGCTTTACCGTAGCGGTGGCTAAAGACCGGGCGATCGAGTCGCTGATGCAGGTGGGCGATCGCTTTGTGCTCAACGTGCTGGAAGAAAACAACTACAGCGACTTAATGAAGCACTTCCTTAAGCGCTTCCCCCCCGGAGCCGATCGCTTCCAGGGAGTTCGCACCCGTCCGGCAGAAAACGGCTCACCAATTCTGGCCGATGCCCTGGCCTACCTGGAGTGCGAGGTCGCTAGCCGCATGGAAATGAGCGATCACTGGCTGGTGTACTGCACCGTGCAAGACGGTAAGGTTTCAGACCCCGAAGCCATGACGGCCGTTCACCACCGCAAGGTTGGCAACTACTACTAAGACTATGACGACAACTTCTGACTCTCCGGCCCCAGCGTCACTGGAAAAGCCGCGTGACGTGCAGCTATTGGCGATCGCCCCGGATACCCTAGCCCTGCGATCGCGCAGTTGGAACCGTCTGCGCTTTGAGATTGAATACGCCTTGGAGCGGGGCACGACCGCTAACAGCTATCTGATTCGCGGTGACAAGCTGGCGCTAATTGACCCGCCTGGCGAATCCTTCACTGAGCGCTTTTTGGCGGCGCTGAAGCAGCAAATTGATCTCTCTGAGCTGGACTACGTCATTCTGGGTCACGTCAACACCAACCGCCTAGAGACGCTAAAGGTGCTGCTAGAGCAAGCGCCCCAGGTGACTCTGGTTTGCTCTAATCCGGCAGCGATCGCCCTGCGAGAAGCCTTTGAGCAGCCCATCAACGTCCAGGTGATGAAGGGAGCGCCAGATGAACAGCTCGATCTAGGGCAAGGGCATCAGCTCCAGTTTCTGCCGGTGCCTACTCCCCGCTGGCCAGATGGCTTGTGGACATATGACACCTACAGTCAGGTGCTTTACACCGATAAGTTCATCACAGACGTGGGCACCGAAGAACTTATCGGTG